>CAZDZU010000378.1:0-2151 GCA_964509995.1 uncultured Eubacteriales bacterium
TATCTTAACAATCTGGGCCAGGGTTATATAATTGAGGCAGCTGTAAACAAATTTTTCTCCCGGCCGGTATTCTTTCCTCAACCCGGCAATGTGCTTGACCAGGACTTCGGTCGGGCAGGGCTCCCCGTATTTGGCCGCCACCTCTTTCGGGTCGGTATAGGGAGGCAGTCCAGAAGTATGGGTCAGAAGATGAAACAGTCTGACTTCTTCCCCCGGAATTCCCTTTTCCTCAATATAAGGAACAAACTCGGGAATGAAATTTGTAACCCGATCCCAGAGCCTAATCCGGCCCTGTTCTACCAGTATCATGATTGAGGTGGCCGTGGCTACTGGCTTGGTTAAAGAAGCCAGGTCAAAGACCAGGTCAGGTTTCATCGGCGCCGGGGCCGGCACCAGTTGACTCTGGCCGTAAGCTTTTCGCCAGACGACTCTCCCCTTCCTGGTCACCAGAAGAACCGCTCCCGGAAAATCACGCCGCTCCAGAGACCGGGCGATGACCTCATCCAGACGGCCGAGACGCCCTGAATCAAAACCGACCTCTTCCGGACGCGCTGCGGGCAGCTTGATTTCAGCCGCCAGGGACAGGCCGCCGGTTAAAATGAATAATATTAATACCAGGCCCCGAAGGAAATATTTGTTTTTCATTTCCAACCTCCCCTCATCTGGCCGGTGTTTTCCAGACCAGACCATCCTGTCTGATGTGCAATTTCTCATTACTCCCTTTATTTTTATAAACGGCCTCAAACAGGCTCGGGGTAGCCTGAATCTGGGGTGGATAGTCCCAGCCCTTAACTCTTAAAGCCTTTTCACGCTGCAGGTTAAGCTGTTCCAGGCTCGGCGCGAAATTTCCGTTGCTGGCAAAATAATTCCTCTGCCGGTAATAAATAAGCCGCAGGGCCCATTTAACTTCGGCCTCCGGGTCTTCGTCGCAGTATTCTCTTGCTTTTCCGGCTTCGGTTGAAGTGAATTGAACGTAACCCCACATCTCGGGATAGTGAATATTGACCAGGCCCTGCGGGGCCCAGGTCCAGTTATCTTCAGGAAGCTCGCGTCCGGTGACTTTATCCTTCATTTTGACGTAATTTCCACCCTCAACCATCGTCCTGTATTCAACCCGTGAAAAATTAATCCGCCACAGGTCACCGCTTTCCGGTTTTTTCTTGAAAGGAGCAGCTTCTTTCAATACTTCCCAGGGAATGGCTATTTCTACTGACCAGCCCCGGTCTTTATCAGCCGGGTTGTTCAGGGTTCCATCCACCAAAACGGCCGTCTTCAAGCCCTGAATATCCCAGGCATGAATGGCCGGTCCACCGTCACGGTAAGGTTTGACCAGGAACAGGTCCCAGACGGTGTTCAGGGCGTTTATTTCCAGTTCATAGTAATTGTGAGTATCGCCGTCGGGGTCAATAAAGACCTCAAAATCGTTGTCCAGGTAGATGACAGAATCCCTGCGGGTGAGCGTGGCCCAGACATGTGGCTCTTCCAGTTCGGCTCCCAGATAAAAATAGTCGTCATCCCAGAGCATCTTAACTCTGGTCCTGAATCTCGGTTTCGGCTTGCTCTTCCCCTCAATGTCCAGAAAATCTTCCGACCAGTAAACGCTCTTCCAGGAATTTTCGTCCAGCCGCCCGTCTACAGTGATGGGACCGGCTGTCCGGTGACACATATAATATCTCACTGAAGGATTGATCCGGGGCTCGTCCACTCCATTCAGAGCTGGTGAAAGAGGAAGGGCGGTCAGGCAGGCCAGCCCCAGAACTACTCCCAAAGAAGCTGTCTTCATGCTCATCATTGATTCTCCTGCGAGTTTTTTATTCGGAGGCTGTTTTAATCTCCAGATATATCATTTTTTGCCCTGACCATTTCAAAAATTTCAAAAAATCCTCCCGGGATATTTTCACGGTGGCGGTATTGACGTTGGGATGGAAATTAAGCTCGGTCTCGGTCAGCAGGTCACTGTCAATAACCACTCTGACCTCTTTTTGGGCATCATTTATCAAGCCAAAGGGCGAGACAGCGCCAGCGGTCAATCCCAGGTATTTTTTCAGCCTTTCGGGTGAGGCAAAACTTAAGCGGTCTTCCTCCAGACTCCTGGTCAGTTGCTTCAGGTCAACTTTTTTATGGCCGAGGACTATTACCAGATAATGATGG
>CAZDZU010000379.1:0-2135 GCA_964509995.1 uncultured Eubacteriales bacterium
GCATGGGCCTGCGGACCTTCAGCATGAACCCGATTTTTATTCCCAAGGTAAAAAAAGCGCTGGGGGCGGTGGAATTGAAAACTGCGGAAGAAGCGGTCTCAGAGGCCCTGAAGCTTAAAACAGCCCGAGAAATCGAAGAATTTATGATAGAGGCAGTATTGCGCCGCCATCCGGAAGCTTTTTTGATGAGCCAGATTGTAAGCTGAATTTCTAATCCCGACCGTAAACATCTTCCAGCCGGACGATGTCATCCTCGCCTGAGTCGCCCAGCCAGAGTTCCATCACCCGGGCCGGCTGTGGACCGAGGCCTTTCAGGCGATGGGGAATCCCGGCCGGGATGAATATTTCTTCGCCCGGATGCGGCCGCCAGGTCTTTTCACCCAGGGTTATTTCCAGCCCCCCGTCCAGAACCACCCAGTATTCGCTGCGCCGCCGGTGGTATTGAAGCGACAGCAGGCCTCCCGGATTCACGGTAATTATTTTCAGGCTGGAGGCCAGGCTGTGGGGATAACTGCGAAATTTTCCCCAGGGCCGCTGTTCCTCGTAAATCAGCTGGCGGATTTTTTCGTCTTCGGGAATCTCGGCCACGGTACCTCTCCCGTCTGACCATAAGACTAAAAAGGAACTTCGTCGTCCTCTCCGGCCGGAGGGGTCTCTTCTGGAAATTCTTCGGGGGCTGGCTCGGAAATATCAGGAAAATCTTCACTGGGGCCAGCCTCGACCTGGGCTTCAGCCTGGGGTGGAATTCTCTTTCCGAGGGGGATGATATTAATTGCTTCTACTTCGGTGCTGTAGCGGCGGTTTCCGTCACGGCCTTCCCACGAGCGCCAGCGCAACTTGCCTTCAACCATAACCTGGCGCCCGGCTTCCAGGAATCGGTCGCAGAACTCGGCCAGTTGGCCCCAGGCCACGATGCGGTGATATTCGGTCCGGTCTGTGGATTGTCTGGTGTCGCGGTTATAAACCTGCTCGTTGGTGGCCACCTGGAATCGGGCTACAGCCCGGCCCGAAGGAATATGACTGATTATCGGCTTTTTTACCAGGTTACCAACCAGAATGACCCTGTTCAAACTGTTTCTTTCTCTCATTTGTTCACCAGTTCGTTGATTTTTTGCTGGGCCAGCCGCGCTTCCTCCTGGGTCGGATACTTGGCTACCAGAAGCTTGAAGGTTGCCAGAGCCTCATCTTTCCGGCCCAGCTGGACCAGGCTCATTCCTTTCTTCAGGTAGGCGGCCGGCACTTTATCCCCGGCCGGGTAGCTAATCAGAAGCTCATTAAAGGCATCGATGGCTTCCTGGTACCGTTCCTGGCTGTAATGACATTCGCCAATCCAGTAGAGGGCGTTATCTGAGAGCGGCGTATTTGGATACTGCTGCAGGAAGAGTTTGAAGCTATCTATGGCCAGGGAATAGTTGCCTTTAAGGTAGTCGCCGTAAGCGTTGTTGTACATTTCCTGGGCCGGGATGGTGACCACGGCTGGCTTTTTGGGTTCAGCCGGCTGCGGTTCGCCCTTGGTGGTCTGGGGTTTGGCGCCCTTTCCCGCCTTTTCGTCTGTCCTGGCCGGAGGGGTCAGGTTCTGAATGGCCTGGAGGATATCGTTCAGGATGGCCGTCTGGAACTGAACTTCTTCCAGCTTGCTGCCGAGCAGCTGGAACTGCACCGGAATGTTCCGGAAATCTTCTTTAAGGGCAACCTGCTCGGCCTGAGTTTTTCTTATCAGGTCTCCCAGGAGTTTGACCTGGTCTTTTAATTCCTGGAGGTCCGCCTGGTTTTTCTTGAGCAGGGCGCTCAGTTCCTGGACCTGCAGCTTGAGAGCCTGGATATCCTCATACATCAACTCATAAGTCTTCTTCGTCTGTCCGGCAGCCGGGTATAATAAAATTAAACCCAGAAGCACACCCCAGACGAGAGAAAAACAGGTTCTCCGTTTTTTTATCAATTTATTTCTCGATGATCAGGAACTGGGCTCTCCTGTTCTTGGCCCAGGCTGTTTCGTCATGACCCGGGTCGAGAGGCTGGCTCTTGCCATAGGATATAATCCTGATCCTGTCAGCTGAAATGCCGAGGCTGACCAGGTAGTCCATGGTGCTTTTGGCCCTTTTCTCGCCCAGGGCCAGGTTGTACTCCTCGGTTCC
>CAZDZU010000380.1:0-2118 GCA_964509995.1 uncultured Eubacteriales bacterium
GCGCTGGAACCGCAAGAATGAATTCCTGGGTTATTCGGCCGAGGCGGCTGCGGTTCTGGCCGACTGGCTGGGCGGGGCTCCTTACAATAAGGAAAAAATAAACGAAGCCTGGCGCCTGGTTCTTGGCGCCCAGTTTCATGACATTCTGCCCGGCACCAGCATCCCGCGGGCCTATGAATTTTCCTGGAACGATGAAATCCTGGCCGCCAACCTGTTCGGCTCGGTCGTCAAGGATTCGGCCGGGGCGGTCATCAGGTCCCTCGATACCAGAGTCAACGGATACCCGGTGGTGGTTTTCAACCCGCTGGCTCTTGACCGGGAAGACACAGTTGAAGCTGTGGTCGAGTTAGCCGGGGCCGCAGAGTATCTGAGGGTTTTTGGCCCCGACGGCCGGGAAGTGCCGTCCCAGGTGATCAGCAAAGATAATCTTAAGGTCAAGCTGGTTTTCCTGGCAGCGGTTCCTTCTCTTGGATTCAGTGTGTATGAGGTCAGACCTTCCTCCGAACCCTGCCGTCTGAACACCGGATTGAAAGTTGGTCCGAACCTTATGGAAAACGGCCGTTATCTGGTTAAATTTAACCGGGAGGGGGAAGTCTCGAGTGTGTTTGACAAGAAAGCCGGCCGGGAACTTCTGGCTTCCGCGTCCAGACTGTCCTTTCATTTCGAGAAGCCCCAGCAATGGCCGGCCTGGAACATGGACTGGGAAGACCGGATGAAACCACCAGCCGGATATGTAACCGGACCGGCCAGAATTACAGTGGTGGAAAATGGGCCGGCCAGGGTGGCAGTAGAAATAGAAAGGGAGGCGCGTGGTTCTAAGTTTATTCAGACGGTCAGGCTGGCGGCTGGCGGGGCGGGCGACCGTCTGGAGTTCCATAACCTGATCGACTGGGCCACCAGGGAATCTTCCCTGAAAGCTGTTTTCCCGCTGACTGTCTCCAACCCTCTGGCCACCTACAGCTGGGGCCTGGGAACCGTTCAAAGGGGCAACAACGACCCCAAAAAATTCGAGGTGCCTTCCCACCTGTGGTTTGACCTGACCGATAGGAACGGCAGTTATGGCGTGTCTATTCTGGAAGATTGTAAGTACGGTTCCGACAAACCGGCTGACAACATGCTCCGCCTGACCCTGCTTTATACGCCTGGAGTTAGGTCCTGGCCGGGAGAGCAGGCTACCCAGGATTTCGGCCGGCATGAAATCCTTTACGCCATTTATGGTCACCAGGGAGACTGGCGTCAGGGGGGAACAGGTCAGCAGGCCTTGCGCCTTAACCAGCCGCTGCTTGCCTTTCAGACTGTTGCCCACGAGGGCAGCCTGGGCAAGAATGTTTCTTTCCTCAGAGTTAGCTCCGACAGTATCCGTATCTCGGCCGTGAAGAAAGCAGAAAATTCAGACGAGGTAATAGTCAGGCTGGTGGAGACCGGGAATCAGAGCATTAAAAAAGCCACGCTTTCATTTTTGACCGGAATCAGCGCGGCCAGAGAAGTCAATGGTGTGGAAGAGGAAGTCGGGCCGGCCATGGTGCGTGAGGGTAAACTGGTTTTTGATCTGAATCCATACGGAATCAAGAGCTTCTCCTTAAAGCTTAATCCGGCTACCGGCCAGCTGCCTTCGCCGACCTCGGCTCCAGTTGAACTCCCATACAATGTTGATATCTTCAGCCAAGATGGTAACCGCAAGGATGGTGCTTTTGATTCCAGCGGGCGAAGCTTCCCGGCCGAACTGGTGCCCGATACCCTTATTGCCGATAGCCTCAGCTTTAAACTCGGGCCTAAAGGAGATGGGGTCAAAAATGCTGTCGCCTGCGAAGGACAGGAAATCGAGCTGCCAGACGGGAAGTTCAATCGACTTTATATTCTGGCCGCTTCTTCCAGAGACAATCAGAAAGGTCAGTTCAGAATCGGCGAGACGACGGTTGAAATTCCTGTCGCCTACTGGTCGGGCTTTATAGGTCAATGGGATAACCGGACCTGGGCCGAGGGTCCGTCCGGCAAAATCGATTTTGACCGGGAAAAATATACCTTCACCGGCGTTGTCCCGGGATTTATCGTCCAGGACGAGGTAGCCTTTTTCACAACTCACCTCCATAACCCAGCCGAAGGAAACGAGCCTTATAT
>CAZDZU010000381.1:0-2109 GCA_964509995.1 uncultured Eubacteriales bacterium
CTCCTGTCGTGCGGGGCTGATTTTCTGGCATCAAAATTCATCTTCGACTCATCAAGTAGAAAGTGTTCTTTTATACGACTTCTAAAATTGCCGTTTCTGTGGGTACCGATTCTTACGATTCTCGGTTTGTGTCCCCCGTGCCCCCAGAATTCATCCTTTTCATAAAAGAAATAAATCCCGTTTTCGGGCAGCCTGCTCAAATCGAAAGGATACTGGATAAGAGGCAGCTGTTCTAAAGTTTCATGAAGCCATCTACACAGTTCAGACATTCCCGCCTCATTCATTTTTCAATTTCTTTGATATGTGTGAAACATTTAATTTTGTTTTTAAGACCGGTTTCTTCTAACAACCGCCTGTACAAATGATGAAAGCGTCCAGGGTTATGGTAAAACCAGATCTCATCATAATCTTTTAACTTCTGATCAAAGTCGCTTACCAGAATTCTGAATTCTGATTCTGTAACCGTATCCGGGCCTTTATCATACCATTCGTGTTCAATGTCCGAAAACCACACCCCATATAGATCTGAGAAAATAGCCCAGCGTACATTTTTCTCTTTGCATCTATTCATAAAACGTTGGGTAGGGGTCGCCGTATAAAGTTTATCTGGCGTTACTTTCCTGCCAGTATTTTTTAAAGAGTTATCCTTTTTAGCTGAACAATGCGCTATAAAGATTTTCATCCCGACACCTCCTGTAATTATTTTAATCACGAAACTTTCCCATGGAAAAAGGCATTCCGAAAAAGGTTATTTGCCCCACTTTTAATCTTATTTTACTTAATCACCCCTCCAGATTCAACGTGGCCGCTTTTCAAGATTAACATGTCTGACCCAGCATAAAAAGAGCCAGGAGTGGCGATTCTGTTGGCTCCATGTTTATTTATAGCTTGAGGTTATATTATGTTGAGGCCAGGCGGGGACACTACAATTCAGGACGATTTTAAATTAAAATTGGGGTTGGCCTTCAGGGAAAACAGCCCGGCAGTGCCTGAAAAGGCAGTTTCGGGCTGGAAGAAATATTCGCTTTCTGGAGCCTGGAACATCGGGCAGTGGCGGCAGGAGACAGAGGCCAGCATTCAGCCGCCAGAGACCAGAAAAGGTAAGATTCAGCGTTAAGGCCCGGAACTCAAGCCTGGCCTTCAGGCTTGGCATCAGAGTTCAACCTCATTGCCGGGCAACAGAATAATGCCTATATTAAGGACCGGGCGAAAGATTAAGGCTCAGCAACAGGGCTGGCTTAACGGCTGGCAGCCGAGTAAGGCCCGGCCGCAGCTTAGCGATAGATCTGGAGTTCGAGCATGGAAGAACTGGAAACCTTAGATAAGATATTCAAACCGCAGCGTTTAGCTCTGGTCGGGGTGACCCCCAACCCGAAAAGCGTCGGCGGCAAGATTCTCTCCAACCTGATTACCGGTGGCTACCGGGGGGTGGTCTACCCGGTAAACCCGGCGGTCGAAGCGGTCATGGGCATTCCCTGCTTTACCAGCGTGACCTCCCTTCCCCGCACCCCCGACCTGGCAGTCATCTGCACTCCGGCTCCCCAGGTTCCGCGTATCGTGGCTGAATGCGGACAGGCTGGAATCATGGGAATAATCATCATCTCCGCCGGCTTCAGGGAAATCGGTCCGGAAGGCCGCGCCCTCGAAGAGCAGATCTTAGCCGAAAAGAAGAAATACTCCGGAATGCGCATCCTTGGCCCGAACTGCCTCGGGGTCATCTCGCCCGGGCTAAATCTTAACGCCAGCTTTGCCGCGGCCATGCCACTTCCCGGGTACATCGCTTTCATCTCCCAGTCGGGGGCCCTCTGCACCTCCATCCTCGACTGGTCGCTGGAAGAAAAAATCGGTTTTTCCTACTTTGTCTCCATCGGAAACGCTATTGACATTGATTTCGGAGACCTCATCGACTACTTCGGCGAGGACGAAAACACCCGCTCGATCCTGATGTACATCGAATCAATTTCCAACCCCCGCCAGTTCATGTCGGCCGCCAGAGCCTACGCCCGCACCAAGCCGATCATCGCCTACAAGGCGGGTCGGTTTCCGGAATCGGCTGAGGCCGCCTCATCCCACACCGGCGCCATGGCCGCCGAAGACGCCATCTACGAA
>CAZDZU010000382.1:0-2085 GCA_964509995.1 uncultured Eubacteriales bacterium
TTGTGGACCGGGAATTCGATCCCGGCGCCAAACGCATCCTGGGCCAGTCCGGCACAGGTTCCCATTATCGCCCCGTCCAGTTCACCATAAACTATGGCCGTTAAAATAACCAGAATTGAAAAGGTATTTATCAGCATAACCAGGGCCGGTTCCAGCCAGCCCAGAAGGGCATAAAGGGCCACAGCCAGCAGCAGCCCGAGAACCAGCACAAATCCCTTTCTGACCATCTTTTACCTCAGGATCTGATCGGTATTTTTCAGAACAGCTACCAGTTCCAGCTCTCTGATATCAAAATAGGGTTTAACGATAATTTTCTTAAATATACCCTCCCGGGTTGAAATTTGAATAATTCTACCTACCTTCAAACCAGGGGGAAAAACCCGATCAAACCCGGAAGTTAATATCTCGTCACCCTCCAGCCCGGCTGGCGAACTGGACATCACATATTTCACCAGGCACCTTCCCTGCCCATCACCGGACAGGATGCCGGGCATCCGGTCGCCGACCGAAACCACGGCCACCCCGCTGTCCTCCGAAGTAATCAGCAGCACCCTGATGGCATGAGATTCAACCGGCTCGGCAGTCCGTCCGATGAGATTCCCGAATTTATCACAAACCGGAAGATTCCTGACCAGGCCATCAGCGCGGCCCCGATCGATTGTAAGCGAGCGGTAATAGTTTGAAGTATCGAAGCCTATAACTCGAGCCGGAACCACAGTTTCGGCTATCAGTTTCAGGCTCTCTTCCAGCTCTGACCGTTCCAGCGACAGTCTCAATTTTTCCTGGAGGAGCAGATTCTCATGGCGCAGAAAAAAAATTTCCTTCTCCAGCTGCTGATTTTCCCTGTTGACCCTGGCCAGGTCTTTTATATTATGCCAGGTTCCAGCGATGACCCTTCCGGAACTGACCACCGCCTTTTGAACCGGTGAGAATAGAGCGAACAAAATTTTTTCCAGCAGCGTTGTCTTGCTACCCAGCGGAACCTGGGATGAAATCAACAACAGGTGAAAAATGACCAGCAAACCTGCGGCCAGGAATTTATTTTTCAAAAGGCGGGTTGGAGACATCAAATCTGATTGCTGTGCCTTACTCCAGAGATATTTTCTTCAACAGGTCCAGGTCATTGAGCAACCGTCCGGCACCCATGACCACCGAAGTCAGCGGGTCTTCGGTGAGAAAGACCGGCAACTGCGTTTCTTCCCTGATTCTTTTATCCAGATTTTTTAGAAGAGACCCACCGCCAGTTAAAATGATGCCGCGGTCGATTATGTCTGCCGACAGCTCGGGCGGAGTCCTTTCCAGAGCAATACGGACGGCGTTGATAATGGCCGTAACCACTTCTTCAATAGCTTCCCGGATTTCCTGATCATCGACCACTATAGTTCTGGGAATGCCCTCCCGCAGGTCCCGGCCCTTGATTTCCATAGTCAGGGATTCATCAAGGGGATAAGCAGACCCGAGCTGCATCTTAACCTGTTCAGCCGTTTTTTCCCCGATCAGCAGGTTGTATTTTTTCTTCAAGTGCTGCATGATGGCTTCGTCCATTTCGTTACTGGCAATTCTTATCGAATGATTGAAAACCACTCCATTGAGCGAGATGACGGCGATATCCGTTGTGCCACCGCCGATATCCACTATCATGTTGCCTGTCGGTTCAGAAATCGGCAAATCGGCTCCCACAGCCGCGGCCATCGGTTGCTCCACTATATAGACTTCGGAAGCTTTGGCTCTCAAGGCTACGTCCTTAACTGCTCTTCTTTCCACCTGGGTAATGCCAGTGGGGATACCGATCACAATTCTGGGCCGCAGCAAAAAGCCGCGGTTATTCATAGCCTGCTTTATAAAATAGTCCAGCATCCTTTCGGCAATCTCAAAGTCGGCGATGACGCCGTCTCTCATCGGCTTTATGGCCACAATGTTGTTGGGGGTCTTGCCAAGCATTTCTTTGGCCCGGTTGCCAACAGCTTCAATTTTACCGGTCTGCCTGTTAACCACCACAATCGAGGGTTCCTGGACCACAATTCCCCGGCCCTTAAGATAAACCAGGGTATTAGCCGTTCCCAGGTCCACCGCCAGGTCACAAAA
>CAZDZU010000383.1:0-2056 GCA_964509995.1 uncultured Eubacteriales bacterium
CTCCTGAAACCGCGGTAAAGAAAAGAAAGGACCCGGGTGAGACCGGCATGAGTTTTGAATTATTCCTGGCTCGCAGATACCTGACTGCCAGAAGAAAGCAGGCTTTTATTTCTGTCATCACTTCGGTTTCTATCCTGGGAGTAACCATCGGGGTCATGGCCCTGGTTATTGCCCTGGCCCTTATTACCGGGTTTCAGGAGGACGTCCAGGACAGGATTCTGGGCGCCACCTCGCACCTGATGGTCTCCGACCTTTCCGGCCAGGGCCTCAGAGATTATGATCGGCTGGCCGGTGAGATAAGAAAAATTCCGCAGGTCGAGTCGGTTACTCCCGTCATCTACAACACCGTTCTTATTCTTGGCCCGGCCAGGAATTCAGGAGCCCTGCTCAAAGGCCTTAATTTTGAGGAAGAAATTAAAGTGGCCGGATGGCTGAACAGGCTGATGGCCGGTCGGCTGCCCGGCCGCGAGAATGAGGAAGAAATACTTCTGGGAAAGGACCTGGCGGCAGCTCTTGGGGTAAGCCCGGGAGACCGGGTCAATGTTCTGATTCCTTCCGGGCGTTTGACACCGGTCGGAATCCTGCCCAGGACCAGGACCTTCCTGGTCAGCGGTCTTTTCGATTCCGGGCTTTACGAGTTTGACTCCTCGACAGCCCTGATTTCTTTGGAGCTGGCTCAGAAGCTCTATAATCTTCCTGAAAGGGTTTCTTATCTTCAGGTCAGGATAAAAGATATTTTTCAGGCTGACCGGGTGGCAGAAAAAATTTACCGGGTGACTTCTTCCGGTATTTATGTGACCACCTGGATGGAACTCAACCGTTCGCTCTTTTCAGCCCTGAAGCTGGAAAAAACGCTTCTTTTCCTGACCATCACCCTGATTGTGGTGGTGGCTGCCCTCAACATCGTGGCCAGCCTGGTGCTGATGGTCATGGAAAAAACCAGGGATATTGGTGTTCTGATGGCCATGGGTGCCACTGCCGCCAGCATCAGGAAGATTTTTTTCCTGCAGGGAGCAATCATCGGAGTGGTGGGAACCGGACTGGGCTTGACTCTGGGCCTGATCTGGTGCTGGCTGGCCAACGTTTTCAAGCTTATTAAAGTGCCGGTCGACATCTATCAGATTTCCTATGTTCCCTTTCACCCCAGGCTGCTGGACCTGGGCCTGATTGTCCTGGTGACTCTGGCTATAACCTTTCTCTCCACCATTTTCCCCTCGCGGCGGGCGGCCTGCATCGATCCGGTTCAGGCCTTGAAATATGAATAGCTTGATAAAGAATAGAGAAGGATTATGGTAACCGAAACCAACCGGGCCATCCTCAGCACGGAAAATCTGGGGAAAGCTTACCCCCTGCCCGGGGACGAGTGGCTACGGGTTTTTGAAGGTATTGATTTTGAGCTCAGGGAAGGGGAACTGGTGGCCATCATGGGAGTTTCCGGAGTCGGGAAAACTACCTTCCTGAACATAATCGGCGGGCTGGACCGGCCGACCGAAGGACGGGTCTTCTTTCGTGGTCAGAATCTCTGGGAAAAAACTCCAGCTGAGATTGCCCTGCTGAGAAACAGACAGATTGGTTTCGTCTTTCAGTTTTACCATCTTCTGCCTGAATTTTCGGCCCTGGAGAACGTGGCCATACCCCTGCTGATTGCCGGACAGAAAAGGGAGCAGGCCCTGGAGCAGGCCGCCCATGCTCTGGAAGAAGTCGGCATGAGCGGGCGACACTTCTCCCGACCGGCTCAACTTTCAGGGGGGGAACAGCAAAGAGTGGCCGTGGCCCGGGCCCTGGTAACCCGGCCGATTCTGCTGCTGGCTGACGAGCCAACCGGCAACCTGGACTGGAAAACAGGGGAAAAGATTCTGCGGCTGATAATTGAGCTGCACCAGAAAAAAGGGCTGTCCTCAATAATCGTCACCCATAATGATAGGATAGTCCGTTTCTGTGATAAAGCTTATCTCCTGGAAGCTGGCCGGATGAAACTTTTGGAGGGGCCAGCAGGTTAATTAATCTGTGAAGTGTCTTGCTGGTATAAATCGCCCCGGCCGGCCTGACTCTTTGA
>CAZDZU010000384.1:0-2050 GCA_964509995.1 uncultured Eubacteriales bacterium
GGCCGGGGCTCGCCGGCTTTTCGAAAAGGAAGAACTGAAGGTTGGATTTTTCCGCGACTATGAAAAGGTCAGACAGGAATTCGGCCGGGTTCTGGCTGAAGGCGAAAGAATCCGGAAGTTGATTGAGGACAGGAAGGCCTCTCTGAGCGGAGAGATAGAGGCCCGTAAGAAAGACCTTTTTTCTCGCTATGAAACCCTGAATACCCTGAGTCTCGAACTGAGCCAGCGAACCCTGTCCCGGAGGCAACTGGCTCAGGCCGACGTCCTGTTCAGGGAGAGCGACCGCTTCCTGGAAAAAGCCAGTTATGAGGAAGCCCGCTCCCGGCTTGACTCTATCGAAAGCCTGCTCAACCAGGCGGAGAATATTCTACGCCAGCAGCTTGAGCGATACATGAGCCAGGAAGAAATTGCCCGCTGGCGGCAGCTGGCCGAACGGGCGGTAGAGAAATCGAGGAACGGAAACCAGCTGGTCATCCTGGTCTCCAAGCTGGAGAGAAAGCTAACCGTTTATAAAGGGGGCGCGGCATACAAAGCATACGAAGTCGGGCTGGGCTTTAACGGCCTCAGCGACAAACTCCACGCCGGCGATAACGCCACCCCGGAAGGGGAGTACCGGGTGATAAAAAAGGTTTCGCCCAGCAGGTTCGGGAAAGCCCTGCTGATAAATTACCCCAACGAGGAAGACATCAAAAAATTTAATGAGGCTAAGAAAAAGGGATACCTGACCCCTGCCAGCCGGATAGGCGGGTTGATAGAAATCCACGGCGGCGGCAAGGACGGCCTGACCCAGGGCTGTGTGGCTCTGGACGATGCCGAGATGGAGGAATTGTTCAGGATGATACCCATCGGAACCCCGGTAACAATTGTGGGCACGACTGACCCAAACAACAAAATTATTGCTATACTGAGAAGAGAGTATAGAGAACACAAATGAAATTCTGGAAGCTGTTACTGGTGCTGATGGCCCTGGTCTATCTGTCGGTCCTGGCCATAGTGGCTCTGTCCTGGGCCCATCATCTTAAACTGAGTGCCGAGTGGAAAACCGTCTGGAGCTTCGAGCTTGACCCGAAAGCCAGAATAAAGCCCGAAACCCAGAATGCTGCCCTGAAGAAAAAACTCAAGGACCTGCACCCCAGGGGCGTTTATATAATGGTAGACTCGGCCGAAAACCGGCTCTACCTCAAGAAGGACGGTCAGACCATCAAAGAAGCCATGGTCTCAACCGGAAGCGGTGTCATCCTGGTTGAACCCGGCGGCAAGAGAAGCTGGCAGTTTGACACCCCCAAGGGCGAATTCTTCGTCAAGTCCAAGATCCAGAACCCTTACTGGGTAAAGCCGGACTGGGCCTTTATTGAAGAAAACGAGCCCATCCCCAAGAAGATGGAAGACAGGGTGGAAGCGGGAGTGCTGGGCGATTACGCTCTTGGCTTCGGACAGGGATATTTCATCCACGGAACGCTTTACACCAGGCTTCTCGGCCGGAATGTCACCCACGGTTGCGTCCGGGTGGCTGACAAGGACCTGGAGGAAGTTTTCAAAGCTTCCAGAATCGGAACTCGGATCTATATTTATTGAAGGATTAATAATTTTAAAGAAATGAAGTCTGAACAGAAAGAGAAGAGCAATAAGGACAACGATACTGAGGCCCGAAGGCAGTTTTAATAATTAAGGTATTATCTGGAATAATTAATATGAAAGGAAACGCAAAGGAATTGAGGCCGGAGGAAGGTGGCCGCTGGCTGAGGAAGGTTGGCTCTATCTTCCTGGCGGGTCTGGTCTCATTTTCTGTCTTGAACCCGGCTCTGGCCCAGAAAAGAAGTGCTGTAAAGGCCGCTTTGCCAGCGGTTGAAAATAACGCCCGGAGACCTGCGGCTGTGAGCGAGACCGGGGTTCAGAAAGCCAGACAGGGGGAGACTTCCAGAACAGCCGGTCAGAAACAGCAGGAGTCCGGTCTCATTAAAGACATCCCCGAAGATACGCTTCAGGTTCTAAAAGAAAATAAATTCCTGGAAGAAGAACTGAAGATGGCCAGAAATCCGCAGTATTATTT
>CAZDZU010000385.1:0-2048 GCA_964509995.1 uncultured Eubacteriales bacterium
CCCCCGTGGGGAACCCCTTCCGCTGCGGGCGACAGGAGACACGCCGTGCCACCCTCCAGAAAACAATCTATATCCGATATCTTATTGGCTCGGATTGAGAAAAGCGTCCTTTAAGGACGTCACGCCCGTTAGAGGTGGTATCCTCGCCGTTTCTTTGGTGGCTGAAATGGCAGGGGAGGGTCCTGTCACGGCGCGCCCCCTGCCGTCCTCGCTCCACCCATCCCCGCGTGGATCCCTTCCGCTGCGGGCGACAGGAGACACGCCGCGCCACCTGGGCCTTTATGCCAGAGCATGAATCGTGTTAGCAGAGAAATTCCCCCGTCAGGGTAGAGGTTGGCAAGAATGGAAAAGCAAACGGTTATTAAGTTCAAAAGTAGACCTCAAAAAAAAGCCGTTAAAGGGAGGACACCGCTCTGATTTGTTTGATCTTGCTGCCGCATTCGAACCTGAACAGCTTTCTTGGTGAGGCTGGATATAAAGTGGACTTTCATTCAACCCCGGGGTGCTCTCCCCGGGTAGATTGAAGGTTGAGGGGGATGCCTGTATAATAAAAAGCTAAAATTTCAGCTGCGGAATGCACAGCAGATGACCAGAAGCCGGCTTAATAACCTTGTGATATTCCTCCTGACCGCTATCTTTCTCTATTTTTTCTTCAAAAGTGTCCACTGGAACCAGGTCTGGGGTTACCTCAAGGAGTTCAAACTGCTGTTTCTGATTCTGACTCTGTGCCTGGGCCCGCTTCACCTGGTAACCAGGTCCATAAGATGGAAATTCCTCCTTTACCCGGTCAAACCTGACCTCAGGTTCGGTAAGGCGGTCGAAGCCACCACCGTCGGATTCACAGTAACCCTGCTTTTCCCGGCCAGGGTTGGAGAGGTGGTCAGGCCAATCTATCTGGCCCGGGCCGAAAATCTGAGTGCCGGTTATCTGGTCGGGACAATTGTCGTAGAAAGGGCTTTTGACCTATTTACCAACTGTTTTCTGCTTGGCACTTTCCTTTTTACCAGGCCACTTTTTGAGCAGAAGCTGGACTTGCAGCCAGAGGCGCTGAGCCGGCTCCATTTCTGGGGTAAGCTGGGGCTTGGTCTGGCGGTGGTTATGTTCCTGCTCATCATAGCCCTCTATTTTATGAAGGACAGGGCCGCCGGTCTTTTCCGGTTCCTCGGCCGGCCCTTCCCGGCCAGGGTCCGGCCGCGCCTAGAGAAGTTCGGGCTGGAATTCATAGAAGGCCTGAAATTCTTCCATTCTTTGCCCCGTCTGCTGGGGTATTTCGGTCTGTCGCTGATCGTCTGGTTGGGCATCTGTCTTCTTTACTGGGTTTTCTATACCGGCTACGGTCTTAAAATCCCGTATTTCTTCATCGTTCCCTATATTTTCCTGACGATGATCGGGGCTTCCATTCCCACCCCGGGCATGGCCGGGGGCTTTGATTACTTCAGCAAGCTGGCTCTGACCAGCCTGTATGGTCTGGACCCGGACCGGGCTGTTGGCCTGACCATCGTCATTCATTCTCTTCAGTTTGTGGTGACATGCCTGCTGGGTTATGTTATATTATGGAGAAACGGCCTGAGCCTGTTCCAGGCCAGGAAAATGGGAGAAGGACAGAGCTGATGCGCTGCCCCTATTGCGGTTTTCTCGAGAGCAAGGTCATCGACTCCAGGGAAAGCCAGAAGGGCGTCTCCATCAGACGCCGGCGGGAATGTCTGTCCTGTAAGAAGCGTTTCACCACCTACGAGCGGCTGGAACAGCTGCCCTACATGGTGGTCAAGAAGGATGGCACCCGGCAACCGTTCGATAGCCAGAAGCTGCTCCGGGGGATGATGAAGGCCTGTGAGAAAAGGCCGATTCAGATCAGCCAGCTCGAAGAGATCGTAGAAGAGATTGAATCCATTCTCCAGGACCGGCCGGACAAGGAGATGGAATCTTCGGAAATCGGCCAGATAGTCATGGAAAGATTGAAGGCCCTGGATAAAGTTGCCTATATCCGGTTTGCTTCGGTCTACCGCGAATTCAAGGATGTGGTAGAATTTAAGCATGTGCTGGAAAAC
>CAZDZU010000386.1:0-2045 GCA_964509995.1 uncultured Eubacteriales bacterium
CTTAATGTAGTGGCCATCAATCCTAACGACGGTTCTTCAGGAAAGCTCAAAACCACCGCCACGCTGAGCGGTCTGGCCGCCAGGTTGCTGATAGATGGTCAGCCTACGGTTTATGGAGATATCGACAGTCCGGTTGAAATCCCGGGCACCGGGGAGGAAACCATAATTCCCATCAGATTAAGTCTCGACCTTTATGAATACTTCGGGAACCAGGGTCTGGACCGTTTGCTGCAATTGGCCCTGGCCATCGGCGGCCGGAACGGCAGCAGCTCGCGTCTGGCGCTTGACGTTCAGCCCAGAGTGATGACCCCCTTCGGTGAAATAAAATATCCGGACCGCCTGACTATAGTCGATAAAGAATTCCGTTAATCTTTCCTTAATAAATATTTTTAAGACCCGCTCAACTCGGGGTTGTTGATAATAATGTCCAGGCCTCTCCGGCCCCAAGGCCTGCCCCTGCCGACATTTGATTATCTATTTCTCTTTGCTTTTTCTGATTTCCTTTCTGCCTTATCTTTATGCCCAGGAAGCTATGGCCATAAGCAGGGTCCGGCACTGCGCGGACCTTCTTCAGCCCGCCTGGAAATAAGTCCGGATAAATTGACCAGGTTGATTTGAAGAAAGCCGTGCCGTCCGGCAGCAGAAATCGATTTCTATCGGATGAGAACTTCCAGATTTCCGCCGGACAGACCGACCGGTCGTCCCTGAACTCCCAGGGCCTGAATGGAGGAGATGGTAACCTGGGCTACTCCAGGGGTGAGCGCCTCAAACACCAGAACGGCCAGATTCCCGGATTTTACTCCGGTGGCCGGCGATGGTGAAGAAAAACCGACCACAGCCACCCCGCTTCCGGCGTTTATATTCTGCATGAAAGAGCCTCTGGCCCCGAGCTGGGACACCAGGTCGCCCTGCTGGATTTCCCTCAAACGCAGCAGCTTCGGGTCGAAGCTCAGATTCAGGGCCACAGAAGTGATATCCGCCGGAGAATTAAGAACCAGGCTGACATTGAAGGTGTTTTTTGCCGGAACTTCCATTCTCTCCGGCATCAGGCTGATGGTGCTCAGACCGGGTTGGGCTTCAGCCAGAGTTTCGGGAGTCAGTTCTTCTTCCTCGACCATGATCTCTTCCTGACCCCCGACCTGGGCGGTGCTAAAAGCCATAGCTTCATTATCAATCCACAGCGGCTTGCCATCCTCATCGCTGATGGGCATTGACCTGATGATGTGAGGAGTGATGGTCAGGATGACATCTGTCTGCTCAACTGTGCGGTCGGTGCTGGAGAACAGGCTCCCCAGAATTGGCAGATTTTTCAGTCCGGCAATACCTTTGAGCGATTTTCTCTCCTCATCTCTCAGCAATCCGGCCAGGAGGTTGGTTTCTCCATCTCTGAGCCTGATTATATTCTTGACTTCCCGGGTGGAAATAATTGGAATATCGGCAATTCCCTTACCGCCAATGGAAGTAATTTTAACCTCCAGTTCCAGACTCACCTCTTTTTCCTGGTGGAGACGCGGTTTTATGTTAACCTCAATGCCGACATCCTGATAGGTATAGGAAACGATCGGCTGCTGGCTGACTCCGCCGGCGGCAATCGGTGAAAAAGTTGTCTGGGGAATTGGCACTTTCTGACCGACCAGATAATTTATCTGTTCCGAGTCAACTCCCCTCAACCTGGGCTGGGCGATAATCTTGGTGTCGGTGTCAGTTTCCAGAAATTGCAGCAGAACCGATGGCAGTGTCACCTGATAATTTCCGGCCAAAGAAAAATCTATCCCTTCGAGCGGCAACCAGCCGCTCTCCGGAAATTCAGCCCCGCTGTATCTGATGCCGGCGTAGCTCTGCCCGAATTGAGTACCCAGTGTCTGCAGCTTCTGCCGGGAAACCTCCATGATTTCCAGGTCAATTACTACCTCGCCCCGGGGTTTGTCCCAGCTGCGGAGCATCTTTTCAGCCAGGGCCACAATCCGGGGATTATCTCTTATGGTCACAGAATTTCTGTTCTTGTCGACAATAATTGTTGGCGCCTTGTATTGCGTCCTCAAAAT
>CAZDZU010000387.1:0-2037 GCA_964509995.1 uncultured Eubacteriales bacterium
GATCAACTGAGAGAGGCCCTTGGCCGTCTGGAGACGGAACTGGCCAGGATTGAGGATCAGGTTAAGCAACATGAAAATGATTATGAGACTCTGGAAAAACTTACCCCTTAATTCAGGAGATTTTTTATCTATTTCTTTTGATAGATTAGACCTCAAGTCTAATTGCGGGATATTTTCAGAGAGAAAAATCTGTGGCTTAGGCCACAGTCTTAAGGGGCGGAAGCTCTTTAACCTTCCAGAGTAATGGCCTGACCTCACCCCGACTCCTTTGGCCCTGTGGTCCGGTGAGGAGGTTTGATTATGAAGGCCGTACTGATTGCGGGAATTCCCCTTTTATCATTTCTGTTTCTTGTATTAATTTTTCTGCTGCTGAAAAAAAACCGCGGACTGAAAGGACTGTTGAAAGCTGAAGCCCAGGCGAAGGAAATACTGGCCCGGGCGGCCGAAGAAGCCGAAAAAATCAAGAGACAGGCTGAGGTTGACGCCCGGGAAAAAGATGCCGCCCGGCAGGCTGGGTTCGAAGCTCAGACCAGGGAAAAAAAGCGAAAACTGAGCGAGCTGGAGCGGAGGCTGATCAACAAGGAAGAGGCCCTGGAGAGGCGCTACCAGAACCTGGAGAGAAAAGAAAGAGATCTGTCGGCCAAGGAACGCCGACTGTATGGAAAAGAGAAGGAACTGGAAGTTCTGGAACAAAAAATCACCGAGACTCTCCAGAAGCAGGTTGCAGAACTGGAGCGCATTGCCGGCCTGACCCAGGAAGAAGCCCGGAATACTCTTATCAGAAAGATCGAAGACGAGGCCAAGCTTCAGGCCGTCCAGGCCATCAGGCGGGTGGAGGAAGAAACCCGGGAGAAGAGCAAGGCTCTGGCCCGGGAGATAATTTCCAATGCCATCCAGCGCTCGGCCGCCGAGCACGTGGTCGAAACCACAGTTTCGGTGGTCGACCTGCCTTCTGATGATATGAAAGGCAGGATTATTGGACGCGAAGGCCGCAACATCAGGGCCCTGGAGATGGCCACCGGGGTTGATATCATTGTCGATGACACGCCCGAAGCGGTCATCCTCTCCAGTTTTGACCCGCTGCGGCGAGAGCTGGCCAGAATGGCCATAGAAAAACTGGTGGCCGACGGACGGATTCATCCGGCCAGGATTGAAGACATCGTCGAACAGGTGAAGGCCGAACTGGAAGAAAAAATAAAACAGGAAGGCGAGAACACCCTGTACGAGCTGGGCATCCAGCATATGCATCCGGAGCTGGTCAAGTATCTGGGTAAACTGAAATACCGCACCAGCTACGGCCAGAATGTTCTGCAACACGCAAAAGAAGTGGCCATGCTGTCTGCCCTGATGGCCAAGGAACTCGGAGCCGACGTCAATGTGGCTCTACGGGCCGGACTCCTGCATGACATAGGCAAGGCCGTTGATAAGGATTATGAAGGCACCCATACCGAACTCTCGGTGGAGTTGACCAAAAAGTACGGCGAATCGGAAGCGGTCATTCAGGCTATCGCTTCCCACCACCGGGATATCGATTTTCCCTCGGTCGAAGCCGTTCTGGTTCAGGCTGCCGACACTCTGTCAGCAGCCAGACCGGGCGCCAGGCGAGAACTGCTTGAGACTTACATCCAGCGCCTGGAAAAACTGGAACAGATTGCCACTTCTTTTGAGGGCGTGGCCAAAGCCTTTGCCCTGCAGGCCGGAAGGGAAATCAGGATCATCGTCGACGCCCAGAAAGTTTCGGACGACCGGGCCATGGTCATTGCCCGTGACATCGCCCAGAAGATAAAAGACGAGCTCGACTATCCAGGTCAGATCAAAGTGATGGTAATCAGAGAGATGAGAGCGGTGGAGTATGCCAGATAAATTCGGAATCCTGTTCATTGGAGACTTAATAGGGCGGCCGGGACGACGGGCTCTGTCCCGCTTCCTGCCTGAACTCCGGAAAAAATACCAGCCCGACCTGGTGGTGGCCAACGCCGAAAACGCCGCCGGCGGCAACGGGTTGACCGAGGAAACGGGCAAGGAGCTATTCTTCCA
>CAZDZU010000388.1:0-2036 GCA_964509995.1 uncultured Eubacteriales bacterium
CGCGGCGAGTGGCGTCATGCCCGAGACCCTCCCGTCCCCCGCCCCGGTGTCTGACCGACAGATGGCCGCGGTTATTGCGTCCTCCGCTCTTGGGCAGAGGAACCAGCAACGGCTTATGGGGCTTATCGGTGGTCAGCTCCTCATAGGTCAGTCCGGTGCGGTGACGCAAGCCTGGAGTTACTGGTTTGTAAACTTTAATACCCATGGTTATACTGCCTCAAAATATTCGATCATTTTTTCGCCGGGTTTAAGCTTGACATAAGCTTTCCTGCGGTCCTTGGCCCGACCAAGGGTCCGGCCGAGCCTCTTGGTCTTGCCCTTCAGGTTGACGATGGTCACTCTTTCCACCTTAACTTTGAACAGATCTTCCACTGCCTTCTTGACCTCGATCTTGTTGGCATCGGGAGCAATCTCAAAACAGACTTCGCGGTGTGATTCCTTCAACCTGGTGCTTTTTTCAGTGATCAGGGGTCTCAGAACTATATCTCTCGGATCTTTGGTCATTTCAATCTCTCCACCAGGGAATTAAAAGAGCGCTGACTGAAGACCAGCCATCGGTACCGGAGCAGGTCATAGATGTTCAGGTGTTCGTCGTCCACGGCTTTGACTTCCGGCATATTTCTAACCGAGCGGAACAGGTTCTTATTATCGCGGTCATCAACAATCAGCGCCGAATCAATATTCAGGCTCTTCAACCAGCCGGCCGCTTCCTTGGTCTTGGGTTCAGCGATTTTGATCTCATCTATAACCAGCAACAGATTTTCAGCCAGCTTGGCAGTCAGGGCCGACTTCAGGGCATTTTTTCTGGCTTTTTTGGGAATGGCATAGCTGTAATCCCTGGGCTTCGGTCCAAATACCGTACCTCCATGCCTCCAGAGGGGCGACCTGACGCTGCCCACTCTGGCCCGACCGGTGCCCTTCTGCCGCCAGGGCTTGCGGCCGCCGCCGCTGACCTCGGCCCGGTTTTTGGTGCAGGCTGTGCCCTGCCTCTGATTGGCCAGATAGTTGACCACCGCTTCATAGATCAGGTGGTCTTTGACAGGATAGGAAAAAATCTCTTCCGGCAGGTTCATTTCCTGTACCGGCTTGCCGCTTTGGTCTAAAACTTGTACTTTCATGGCACTCTCTTCACTCATGAGGTCTTGGTCTTAAATGCGCTCTTCTTAATAAAGACAACCCCGCCGCTGGCTCCGGGCACTGCGCCTTCCACCACCAGCAGGTTATTCTCTTTATCGACCTGAATTACTTTCAGGCTCCGAACGGCCACCCGGTCTCCACCCATCCGGCCGCCCATCCTTGTCCCCTTCATAACCCTGGAGGGATAAGATGAAGCCCCGATGGAACCTGGTGCCCGGTGAAACATGGAGCCGTGAGCGGCATCGCCGCCGGCGAATCCGTGTCTCCTGACCACGCCCTGGAAGCCTTTGCCCTTACTGAGGCCAACCACATGCACTTTTTCACCAACTTCGAACAGGTCAACCAGTACCTGGTCGCCTTCTTTGATTTCCAGCGGTCCCTGATACTTGACTTCTCTCAGCACCTTCAGGACGGGGCTGCCCGATTTCTTGAAATGCCCGGCCTCGGGTTTTCTGGTTTTCTTTCTGGGTCTGTCTTCCACCAGACCGAGCTGCATAGCCTCATAGCCATCCTTCTCTCTGGTCTTCTTCTGGATCACGGTACAGGGCCCGGCTTTGATGATGGTCACGGGAATAACATTTCCCTCTTCATCAAAGATCTGGGTCATGCCGATTTTTCTGCCGATGATACCTTCCACCATGGTCATTCTCCTGCGCCAAAGGCTTTGACTTCCACATCGATGCCCGCCGGCAGGTCGAGCTTCTGAAGTTCTTCAATGGTTTCGTTGCTGTATTCGCTGATGTCGATCAATCTCTTATGAATCCTCATTTCAAAATGCTCTCTCGACCTTTTATCGACATGCGGGGAACGAAGAACGCAAAACCGCTGAATCCTGGTCGGAAGTGGAATGGGCCCGGAGACCTTGGCTCCGGTTCTTCTGGCCTTGATCACAATATCCT
>CAZDZU010000389.1:0-2017 GCA_964509995.1 uncultured Eubacteriales bacterium
CTTTATGACCCACACCACCCTCAACGGGAAATACACCCTGCGCCTGGTCGTCGGGCAGAGAACCACCGAAGAAAGACATGTCCGTCAGGCTCTGGAAATAATACGGCAGAAGGCCGGCGAGCTTCTGGCCTCTTCTTAAAGTTGATAGGGCTTTCTCGCCGGGTCCTGCTTCAGATACCTTCTCCGGATTACAACCGGGCGGATAAATCTCTTTAAAAATTATTAATTCCCTGCTTCTTATCTAAGGAGAGGTGGCTCGAGTTTCCTGAAATTCGGGAAATGAATTCGGGCCTGGAATCAGCAGCGACAATAAAAACATAAAAGAAAAAAATAAGAAAAAAACTGGTAGACCCGGCAAGAGATTTTAAGTGACCGGCTTCCATAAATATATCAGGGGCGGCTTTTCTAATTTAGGTAAAAGGCACAGCATAATCGATAAAGATTTATAAAAAAAGCCCGCCGCCCGGTTTCAGGAGTTTTAAGGTGCGGATTCTGCTCTGAGGTCGGAAAGGAGATTTCCTTCCGCCCGGACAGGAGGCGGTCTTACCGCTTCAAGAAATCGACCGGATTATCTATCCGAAGGTTGGGTGCTCCAGCGGTATTCACCTTTCGGGTCCGGAATTCGCAGATAATAACCCCAGCCGCCGGCTCCCTGAAGGACTTTAATCAGCACCTTGTTCCAGCCGGCCTTCAGGTTGACCTTAACCTGATCCTGGTCGGGATAGGCTCCCCGGTATGAAGGGTTGGTATGAATCAGCTGGTCGTTGACCCAGAGCCTCACACCGTCGTCGCTTCCGAGAAGCAGAACGGCCTCACGGTCCTCCGGTGAATACAGATAGGTGAGTCCGTAGGCGATAGCCTGTTCATTAGGCTGGAGGAGCTGGGCCAGGGGCATAAAACCATTCGGCTGTGTCTTCACCTGTTTCCAGGAGACCAGAAGATTTTTCTTCCCGGCGTAACTGCTCCTGAGTTTTATTTCCTTCTCCGGCGGATAGGCAGTGGTGAGAAAGTTCATGTCCGGGGCTTCAAAAGGACCGATGAGGTACCAGTCGAGGGCGAAGTTCTGTCTGGCCGGGATAAGATTTACCCCGACCACAGCCAGGTCGTAGCCGCTGGATTTGACATCCTTTCCGGTCACTTCCAGCCAGTAAATATTCTCTTCGGTGCTGAGCTCCTGAGCCCGGATGGTTACGGTTTCAATGGCCGTATCCAGGGCGAAGGCATTGATTCTGGCGAGAGTCTGGTATTCAGGCTCGGGCGGAGAGACCGGCGCGACCTGTTCCTGTTTTTCCTGAGTTTCTTCCTTTTTTTCCTCTTCTGTTTTTTCTTCCTTGATCTTTTCCTCTGTCTCTTCCCCCTTCTGTTCTTCTTCCGGGACAGCCTTTTCTTCGGTCTTTGGAATTTCTTTGAGGATTGACCAGGTGCCGAGTCCGGGCCCTTTCAGGTAGTAAACCTGAATGTCATAGATATCGTGCAGTCCGGCTTTCAGGGAGAGTTTTGCCCGGTGGCCGGTGGCGGCGCCGTCCAGACTGACTGCCTGGTAGCGCTTTCCGGTCTGGTCGTAGTATGAGGTAAGGATCTGAGTTAGAGAAGGAGCTGAAATCCTGGTTCCGCTGACGCTGTCCTCATAAATCATTTCGGTGTTCTGACTGCCGTTGATTCTTACCCAGACCGGCTGGCTGAAGTTGTTCCCGATTTCCAGGGCAAATGGCAGTCGCCGGTCGACCGGAGGGAAAGACGGGAATGGTTTATGCGGTTCGGTCTGGTACCAGTAAGCCACCGAGCTCAGAAAATCCGAACGGTCGTTGGCATGACCGTGCTCGATGGTCACCCTGACCGAGCTGGCGAAGGGGATGGGGTCGGCCAGATGGAATCTGTAAACCGTGGCTTTGGCCCCCACCTGGAAGTCTTCCTCCTGGAGGGAGCAGCCATAGTACAGGTTGTTGCCCTCCCGCATTCCCCAGGCATCGGAGAAATAATCCTCGCTGCCGGGTCCGTGGAGGGACGGGGTCTCTTC
>CAZDZU010000390.1:0-2014 GCA_964509995.1 uncultured Eubacteriales bacterium
GCCACGACTTTTGATGTCATCTCGGCCAGGGGAGAATATCTCGGCGGGGCCATTGCCCCGGGCCTGGAAATTTCAGCCGAAGCCCTCTATTTGCGGACGGCCAGGTTGCCCAGAATTGAAGTCCGCAGACCGAAATCAGCCATCGGGCGGACGACGGTCAGCAGCATGCAGTCCGGCTTATTTCATGGTTATGTCGGGCTGGTCAGGAATATCATCGCCCAGATTTCAACCGAGCTGGCGGCCAGGCCAACGGTGGTGGCTACCGGAGGGCTGGCCGGTCTGGTAGCCGGGGAGATTCCCGAAATCGCCCACTGTGAACCAGACCTGGTGCTGCAGGGACTTCGCCTGATTTATGAGAAGAACAGGACTGGTGATAGGGTTAGGAAATGAGCGAAGACTTGGCCAGGCGCCAGGATTATTACCAGAAAATTGCCCGGGCCTTCCTGAAGCATCAACCGTCGATCTTTTTTATCCCCCCGCGAGACCTGGAGCTGATTTCCGAGTGGGAGAAACTCAGGCTTCCGCTCGAAGTGATCATTGAGGGCATTGAGCGAACCTTTGCCCGCCGCCTGACTGGCCGGAGAAAAAAACATATCTATTCTCTGAGCCAGTGTGAAAAGGAAATCCTCAGGGCCTACGCCCAGCACCAGGAAAGGCTGGTCGGGCAGCAGGCTCCACAGGCCAGTCGTCCGGCCGAAAAGGCGGAGAAAATCCTCGGGGAAATACAATCCGCTCTAAAAGCCCTGCCGGAGGAATTGCCGGCGGTCCGGGCGATTCTGGAAGAAGCCATCGGCGCCCTTCAGGCTGACCCGCCCGAGGAAGCCCGTCTGGAAACTCTGGATGAGGAGCTCGACCGGACCCTGTGGGAATTAACACCAGAAGAAGAAAAGAGAAAGGCGCTGGAGGCTGCCCGGCTGGATTATCCCGGACGACCGGACAGTCAGCTGGAAGAAATCCAGCGAACCAGAATAGCCAGAGACCGGCGCCAGCATTTAAGGCTGCCCCGCCTGGCTCTGTTTTATTACTGACGACATTTTAATTAAAAAGAAGGAATATTTTATGGAAAATAGAATTATTGAGTTTATTAAAAAGAACAAGAAACCGGTCAGCTTTAACCGTTTGATCGGAGCCTTGAACCTCAACAAACAGGAAAGAAGAAAATTACCGTCCACCCTGAGACATCTGGAAAAAAAGGGGTTGTTAAAAATCATGGGTGATCGTGTGGGACAGATACAGCCATTAACCACCTTCAGGGGAATCTTTTCCCTGAATCCCCGTGGTTTCGGTTTTGTCACTCCTGAAGACCCGGACCAGGGCACCAGGGACATTTTCATCCCGCCCCATCAAACGGCCGGGGCAGTGACCGGAGACCTGGTGGAGGTCGCGGTCAGGGAAAAGGGACTGGCCGGTAAACCTGAAGGTCGCATCCTCAGGATAGTCAAGAAAGGCCGGAGCTCGCTCTACGGGCTTTTTCTGGAGATCAATTATCAGCCTTTTGTCCTGCCGATGGATACCCTGTTTGAAGAACCGGTCCCCATTAAAATCAGGGGCCGTAAAAAACCCCGCCCCGGTCAGATAGTGGAAATAAACCGGACCTCTCTCGAACTGCAAAGGACCCTCGGTTACCAGGACGACCCTGGCGTTGACCTGCAGGTAGTCATCAACCAGTACAACCTGCCGGGAGAATTTTCTGAACAGGCGCTGGCCGAGGCGGCGGCACTGCCCGAGCAGCCGGAGCCCCAGGACCTCCAGGATAGAGTTGACCTCCGCAACTGGACTTCGGTAACCATTGACGGAGAAAAGGCCCAGGATTTTGACGACGCGGTCAGCATAAGAAAGCTGGCCAGCGGAAATTATCTGCTTGGAGTGCATATTGCCGACGTTTCTCACTACGTCAGGCCGGGTTCGGCTCTCGACCGGGAGGCCTATCTCCGTGGCACCAGTGTTTACTTCCCCGACCTGACCCTGCCGATGCTGCCGGAAAAGCTGTCCAATGGCCTGTGCAGTCTGCGAC
>CAZDZU010000391.1:0-2010 GCA_964509995.1 uncultured Eubacteriales bacterium
TTCCAGAAGGTGGCGGCCAGCCTCGGGCTTTACAGCCAGCGGCCTGGCCAGCGGGTCCAGAAAGATGTCGTCCCTGTCGAGAGAAGTCTGACTGAAAATCTTGTTAAGTATTTTCCCGGCAATTCTGACCGTCTGGTCCGGAGTCTCCGGAAAGCCCCCGTCGTCCAGACAGGAAACGATAAGCCTCGGCCGGTAATCTCGAACGAGTGGAATTATTTCCTTCAACTCTTTCTGCTTTCCGGGAATCGAATTTAAAAGAGCCCGACCGCGGTGAACTTTAAGCCCGGCCTCCAGGGCAGCTGGACTGGTGCTGTCTATCGAAATGGGAACGGAAACCTTCTCCTGAAGAAGGGGGATAATCCAGGTCAGGGTTCCGGGTTCATCGTCGAGAAGGGTAGAGGCGTTAAGGTCGAGATAGTCACAGCCGGCCGTTTGCTGCTCAACGGCCAGTTCAACCAGATAATCAGCCTCCTGTCTCAGTAAAGCTTCCTCAACCGGCCGGCGGCTGGAATTTAATAATTCGCCGATTATGATCAACATCTTAAAATCCGGACATGGATAATTCCGGTCAGATCTCAGGTTGAAAAGGTGAAATAGCCCTCAGCCGGTCGATGATTTCGGGCATTTCTCTGAGCACCACCTCAACATCCTGTTCACTATTAAACCGGCCCAGCGACATCCTGATGGCTGACCTGGCAATTTCCGGCTTCAGGCCAATGGCCAGGAGCACATGGGAAGCTTCTTCCGATTCCTCACTGCAGGCCGACCCGGTCGAGACATAAATTTCTCTGGTGGCCAGGGCTAACAGAATAGCCTCGGCTTCCAGCCCGGGGTAGGCAAAATTTATCGTGGTCTTTACCCTTTTCTCCGGATGACCGTTGAAGATCACGTTGGGAATTCTTGCTTCCAGACCACCTTTTAATTTCTCAGCCAGCTTTTCCAGTCTGTCCCTGTCTTTCTTCCATCTTTCCTGAAGGATTCTGGCTGCCTCGCCAAAGCCAATGATGCCGGCCGTATTCTCCGTCCCGGCCCTCAGCCCGAATTCCTGGTGGCCGCCGTGGATGAAAGGCAGAATGGGCGTTCCCTTTTTTACATAGAGAGCTCCGACACCCTTGGGCCCGTAAATCTTGTGCGAGGACACTGTCAGAAGATCCACTCCCAGTTTTCTGACGTTAACCTCAATTTTGCCAAAAGCCTGAACAGCATCGGTATGGACCGGGACTCCATAGCGTCCGGCCAGCCTGATTATTTCTTCCAGCGGCTGTATGGTGCCAATTTCGTTGTTGGCCATCATCACCGAGACCAGGGCCGTATCGTCTGAGATGACCGATTCCAGGTAATTCAAGTCGACAAGGCCATAGCGATCAACAGGAAGATAATGAACCGTATAACCTTTTCTCTCCAGATATCTGGCGGTTTCCAGAATAGCCGGATGTTCGATGGCCGAAGTTATAAATTGTTTCTTCTCCGGGCGGGCTTCCAGGACTCCAATGATGGCAAAATTATCTGCTTCTGTTCCGGAACCGGTAAAAATAACTTCGCTCCGATGAGCCCCGATAGCCGCCGCCACCTGTTCCCGGGCCTCGGTCAGCATTTCTTTGACCTGGCGACCGAGGGGATAAAGCGAGGAGGGATTGCCAAAATGTTCTCTGATAAACCAGGCTATTTTCTCGGCCACCCGGGGATCGAGCGGTGTGGTGGCGTTGTTGTCAAGATATACCATCTTTCTTTTCCCTTGCTATTTTACACCTTTTCTTCGATTAAGGAATAGCGGCCGGTAGCCACCGCGACCGAGCCCTCTAGCCCCGGGCAAATTTTTCTTTCAGGATTCTGACCACTTCCATTCCGGCTCTTTTCTGGCCTTCCTCGGCTGCTGCTCCCAGATGAGGTGTGGCTGTTACCTTCGGATGGTCAATCAGAGTAAAATCCTCGGGCGGTTCTTTTTCAAACACATCCAGCGCTGCGGCCTTAACCCTCCCTGAATTCAGAGCCTGGAGCAGGGCTTTTTCA
>CAZDZU010000392.1:0-1997 GCA_964509995.1 uncultured Eubacteriales bacterium
TCCTGGAAAATACCTACCGGGCGGTGAACATCGCCCTGGTCAACGAGCTCAAGATGCTCTTCGACCGCATGGGCATTGACATCTGGGAGGTAATCGAAGCTGCTAAGACCAAGCCCTTCGGCTTTCAGGCCTTCTATCCGGGACCCGGTCTGGGCGGACACTGCATACCCATCGACCCCTTCTACCTCACCTGGAAAGCCAGAGAGTTCGACTTCAATACCCGCTTCATTGAGCTGGCCGGCGAGATAAACGTCTCCATGCCCTACTACGTTCTCCTGCGCACGATGGAAGCCCTGAACAGCCAGGGCAAAAGCCTCCGGGGCTCGAAGATACTGCTACTCGGTCTGGCTTACAAAAAGGATGT
The DNA here is from genome assembly GCA_964509995.1 of uncultured Eubacteriales bacterium. Classification (GTDB taxonomy): domain Bacteria; phylum Acidobacteriota; class Aminicenantia; order Aminicenantales; family Saccharicenantaceae; genus Saccharicenans. The sequence goes on from CAZDZU010000392.1 coordinate 365, forward strand.
GGACGACCCCCGCGAATCCCCCTCTTTCAAGCTGATCGAACTTCTGAAGCAGCACGGAGCCGAGGTTGACTATAACGACCCCTTCATCCCGAAGCCTCCTAAAACCCGTAAGTGGAAGCTGGAGAAGGGCTCAGTCGAGCTGACGGCAAGGAATATTGGTTCTTACGACTGCCTGATCATAGCCACCGACCACTCTGCCTACGATCCCGCCTTCATCCATAAATATGCGAAGCTGATTGTTGATACGAGGAATTTGATGGGCAGGGCAGGAATTCAGTCGGAGAAGATAATTAAGGCATGAACAAAACCGGGGACATGAACTTTTTTTCCGGGCAATTATTTGTTTTCCATTCTCCCTTCAAAAAGTTCGTGTCCCCAGCTAATAGTAAAACGTGGCGATGAAATATTTTACAGAGAAATTATTAAGAATTTATTCTCTCCCAAAATGGTTCGCTTCCTCTTTTTTGCTGTTTCTCAAATACTTCGTGTCCCCTCTTTCTGGAGAATTTTTCGTGTCGTCTTCTACATTGGGGTAAAACTATGAAAAAAATTCTGATCACCGGAACCGCTGGATTTATCGGATTTCACTTAGCCGAGCGTTTAGCTCGACAATTTCCCGATTATGAAATAATCGGTCTCGACAACATAAACGACTATTACGATGTTAACCTGAAGTTTGCCAGGCTTTCAGAAAGCGGCATAAACAAAAACTCCATCTCCTATAATAAGCCTGTTCAGAGCCAAAAATACCCAAACTATAAATTTATTAAACTGAATCTCGAGGACAGAGAAAACATTTTATCTCTTTTTGCAAAAGAAAAATTCAACGTTGTGATACACCTGGCAGCTCAGGCCGGTGTCAGATACAGTTTACAGAATCCTTACACCTATGTAGATAGCAACATAACTGGTTTCCTCAACACTCTTGAGGGCTGCCGCCATAATCTTCCTGGACACCTTCTTTTTGCCTCATCGAGCTCGGTATACGGAGCTAATAGAAAGATGCCGTTTTCTGTTCACGATCATACTGACCATCCTCTCTCCCTTTACGGCGCCACTAAAAAAGCCAATGAGCTTATGGCCCATGCCTATGCAAATCTTTTTGATATACCCTGCACCGGGCTGAGATTCTTTACAGTTTACGGTCCCTGGGGCAGGCCGGATATGGCTATGTTCCTCTTTGCACGGGCAATAATAGAAGGTAAGCCTATAGAGCTGTTTAATTACGGCAGGATGAAGCGTGATTTTACCTATATAGATGATGTGGTAGAGGCAATGGTCCGTCTGATGGACAGGCCCCCAGAGAAAGATGATACCTGGAATGCCGGCGATCCGGACCCGGCTTCGAGTTTCTGCCCGTACAGGCTCTTTAACATAGGAAATAACTCGCCGGTAGAGGTAAGCTATGTGGTTGAATTGATCGAAAGATATCTTAACAGAAAGGCTGAAAAAAATCTGGTTCCCATCCAGCCGGGAGATGTGCCCGCTACCATGGCCGATGTAAACGAACTCTGGGATTTTGTTAGCTTCAAACCATCAACGAAAATCGAGGATGGAGTGAAAAAATTTATTTCCTGGCTTATAGAATATTACAGAATTCAGGATGAATGTTTATAGATACCAATAATAATAC
>CAZDZU010000393.1:0-1983 GCA_964509995.1 uncultured Eubacteriales bacterium
CGGGCTCGAGGTTGCCTTTAGTCCGGTCGCGAAGCAGGTCCAGGATGTCTATCAACCGGCGGGCATATTCGAGGTTGGTCTCCAGCTGGCCGGTTCTGGGGTCTTCCAGCAAGCCGAGTTTGATCAGCGCCTGGGTATAGATGGGGAAAACTATGGAACTGAATTCCAGCGGGGGGACAAATTCCCGGGATTCTTCAGAACCCTGTCCGTTTTTGGTTTTGTCGTCCATCGGGTGCTCTATCCTTTATCAAGACACCGGGTTGAAAAAAAGGAGTCTTTAAGGTAACTTACGGACTTAAATCATAGCTATAATACCGATAAAATTCAAGGGGAGGCCCGGCGGTGAAATCAGCGGCTGAAGCCGGAGTAAGATTCCGGCAACTGGTTGAGATCATAGCCAGACTGCGCTCACCCGGCGGCTGTCCCTGGGACCGGGCCAGGAGCCGGGGCGATATCCTGAATTATTTCCTGGAAGAAGTATATGAGGCGGTTGAAGCCATAAGCTCTGGACGCCCGGAGGAAGCCAGGGAAGAGCTGGGAGACGTGCTGATGGAAGTGGTCTTCCTGACCAGGTTTTACGAGGAAGAGAGACTTTTTAACATGGCTGATGTCCTGGAAGGCATCAACCGGAAAATGGTAGAGCGCCATCCGCACGTCTTCGGCTCCAAGGCCGGGCTCAGTCCGGAAAGGGTTCTGGCCGGCTGGCAGAAGAATAAACTGCTGGAAAAAAAGCGGCGCTCGATCCTGGACGGACTTCCGTCTTCCGCTCCCTCGCTGGTCTATGCCTTTATGCTGGGGCAGCGCGCGGGCGCCCATGGTTTTGACTGGCCGGAAGCCACCTCAGCTCTGGAAAAGGTTAAGGAAGAAATAGCCGAGCTCGAAAAGTTGCTTAAGAAAGGGCGAAAGAAAAGCCGGCGGGTGGCTGAAGAGCTCGGGGATACCTTTTTTGCGCTGGTCAGTGTCTGCCGGCTGCTGGGCTTTAACCCGGAAATAGTTCTCCGGCAGGCCGGTCGCAAATTTGAAAGACGCTTCCGGCAGCTGGAAAGAGAGTTGAAGAGGAAAGGACGCGAGGTCGGGCAGTGTTCTCTTCAGGAACTTGACCGGGTCTGGGAAGCGGTCAAGAAAAATAAACGCGCCGGAGGCAAAGGCTTCAGGGGGAAACAGAATAAAAGTTCGCGGCGAAAGAAAGAATGAAAGATTCCCAGAAAGGAAATCCCCGGAGCAGTTGACCGGGCGGTCACCCCGGTTATCAATCTTTTCTCTCCGCGGCCAGGGCTTCCTTCTTTCTCAACAGTAAAGAAGCTCTGATGAACTCGTCAAGATCCCCGTCAAGAATGCGGTCGACATCGCCGGTTTCCAGCCGGGTCCTCAGGTCTTTGATCATCTTGTACGGATGGAGAACATAGGACCGGATCTGGCTGCCCCAGGCGATATCCGACTTCAGGTCCTCCAGTTTATCGATCTTTTCCAGTTTCTTTTTTCTCTCAATTTCGTAGAGGCGGGCTTTAAGCAGTTTCATGGCTCTGGCTTTATTCTGATGCTGGGAGCGTTCGTTCTGGCACTGAACAACGATTCCGGTTGGCAGGTGAGTGATTCTGACCGCCGAATCAGTGCGGTTAACATGCTGACCACCCTTGCCCGAGGCCCGGTAGGTGTCTATCTTCAGGTCGTCCGGGTTGATTTCAATTTCGATGTCTTCATCTATTTCCGGATAGACAAAAACCGCGGCAAAGGAAGTGTGACGGCGCTTGTTGGCGTCGAAGGGCGAGATTCTTACCAGCCGGTGTACTCCCGATTCCTGGCTGAGCAGCCCGAAGCTGTAATCACCCTCGACCCTGATGGTGGCGCTCTTCAGACCGGCTTCTTCTCCCGGCTGGAAATCGATGACTTCGGTCTTGAAGCCTTTTCTTTCGGCAAATCTAAGGTACATGCGAAAGAGCATCTGGGCCCAGTCCTGGGATTCTGTGCCGCCGGCTCCGGGAT
>CAZDZU010000394.1:0-1983 GCA_964509995.1 uncultured Eubacteriales bacterium
GTTTCTAATAAAGTATCGAAGAAAAATTCCTTAACTTGAGATAGATCATTAAACTTAAAAAAATTTAAATATATATTTTCTTTCATTGCTCTATGCCTAAATAATTATAGCCCGACTTAGCTTCTACATTCAATTAGTGACGGGAATATGACGATTTTCTTCTCACTGTCTGAGGCGGGCGGTAGCTAAAAAGGGTGGGTTGACCAGAGATTCTTTGTTATAGGTCAGGGAGCGGCGGCTGAAAAACTCCAGGACCTGCCCTCCAGCTTCCTCCAGGATAGCCTGACCGGCAGCCGTGTCCCATTCCATCGTTCTGCCGAGCCGTGGATAAAGGTGGGCCACCCCTTCAGCCAGCATCATAAACTTCAGGGAACTTCCGCGATTGGTAATCCCGGGCTGGTTCAAGCTCTCTATGAATTTTCTGGTTTCATCATCAAAGTGGGAACGCGAGGCAACGACCACCAGGCCCGGCTCATCCATTGAAAACTCAGCCGTCCGAAGCCTCATCCGGGAAGCCAGAAATCGGCCACTCTGATTCAGGCCCTGTTCGCTCTTCAGGCCGTTTTCTCCGGAAGCCCGGGCCGAATCACATTCTATCTTATAAGCCCCTTCTCCTTTAACGGCGTAATAAAAAAGACTCCGGCAGGGGACGGAGATAAATCCAGCCACAGGGGTCCCGAGGTGAATCAAGGCCAGGTTTATGGTGAATTCTCCGTTTCGTTTCAAAAACTCTTTGGTTCCGTCGAGCGGGTCGAGAAGCCAGCAGAACTCAAAATTCCGACGGACGTCATAAGGAATCTCCCGGTTTTCCTCCGATATAACCGGGATATCGGGGAAGAGCCGGTGCAGCCCTTCAGTGATGATCGAATTGGAAGCGCGGTCAGCTTCCGTCAGCGGCGTGCGGTCCTCTTTTAGCTCCACAGAAAAATCGCCACCGGCGCGGTTATAAACCTCTAATATCGCCGTCCCGGCTCGATCGATAAGAGCTTTCAGCTCTTCCAGATTCTCTGTGCTTAAAATGTGGGACACAAATGATATTTATCATATTTTCAGGCCACAGGAAACAGGGCCCGGCAAAAACTCAACCCTGGCAATCAGTAAATACCGGTAACGTCCTTAGCTTTGATCTTGAACCTGGTCTAAATTGTCCGTCCTGGTTGAAAGTGATAATATGATCAGGTAATCAGTTAACAAAGCAGGAGAATAAGATGCATCCCTGGCACGACATATACGTGGATGACACATTAATCGAAAAGGTTTTCCCGGCAGTAATCGAGGTTCCCAAGGGGAGCAAGAACAAGTATGAGCTTGACAAAGAATCCGGCTTCCTGCGGCTCGATCGAGTGCTGTACAGCGCTGTATTCTATCCGGCTAATTATGGATTTATACCTCGCTCTTTTTGTGATGATAACGATCCTCTTGATGTTCTGGTCCTGATGCAGGAGTCGGTCCATCCCCTGGCTGTCGTTCAGGCCAGAGCTATCGGGGCGATGCGCATGCGCGATGAAAAAGGCCTGGATGATAAGATAATTGCGGTGGCAGTAGCTGATCCCTTATACGCAGATTATACCCATCATACTCAGCTTCCAGCACATACCTTAAAAGAAATAAAACGGTTCTTTGAAGACTATAAAGCCCTGGAAAACAAGCAATCGATCGTTGAAGAGTTGATGGGGCCGGAAGAAGCTATTCAGATCATTAAAGAATCCCTGGAGCTTTATCGTCGGCTGCGGCGCGGCGAGATTCACCGGAAATGAATAAGCAGCTTCCAGTCAAAATAGCAACAGAGATGAAAGCAATCGGAGAAAATCAGGAAATATATATTATGTCCCTGATTTCTTAAAACCACCGGTAGCCCTGGATGTCCAGGTTGGTCAGGCCCAGGCTCCGGGCATGCTCCACCACTTCCCGGTATTCAGACCGGGTTATGCTCCTGGAAATCTGGGGAAATTCCCGGGCTCTGTAAGCCGGCTGGTACTGGGA
>CAZDZU010000395.1:0-725 GCA_964509995.1 uncultured Eubacteriales bacterium
GTCCTGGGTAACGTCATATTTTCTGACCAGACCTGGATTCTTATCCGGGTCGATGAATTCGTATTTTATTCTGGCGGAGTGGTAGGCATAAATTTTTAAGAGATTTTCCATCGTCTGCCGGCTGACGTTGCTGTCCCGGAAAAAGGCCTTGATGACGACCTCCTGTTTCAGGTTTTTGGCCACGCTGACTGATTGTTCCGACAGACTGTGGATCTTGGAAGAGGTGAAGTCCACCCGGTAGTGGTGTCTGGCCAGGAAGAAATTCAACACCACCAGGATGGCCAGCACCAGGACGATGATCAGGAGCATATTGCTCGAATAAATGAAAGAACGGCGCTTGAGGCCCTCTTTCAACCCGGAAAGATTGACTATTATATAGACCGCAATGGCCACAATGCCGGCCGCCCCGATGATCCAGGCTGCCGTCCGGTACTGGGGCCAGACAGACAGGATAATCAAGGCCAGGGCCAGCAGTCCAAGGCTTATGTAATTCAGGGAATTTTTCAGCCAGTTCATGGTCTTACCTCCAGCGGCGGAATTGAATCACAGAATGGGTCAGGAAAAGACCGAAAAAGGCAAAACTCAGGTAATAAACCAGGTCGCTGGTATCCAGCACTCCTTTGGTCAGGCCGTCGAAGTGTTCGAAGAACGACAGATAGTTCAGGACGTCCTGCCAGAGACCGCGGGCCGAATAGGCAGCCCAGCTCAGCACCCAGAACAGGAGC
>CAZDZU010000395.1:735-1981 GCA_964509995.1 uncultured Eubacteriales bacterium
CGCCGAGACAATCTGATTTTCGGTCAGGGCTGACCAGAAGATACCGAGTGCCAGGAAGGCTGCCCCCAGCAGAAACAGACCAAGATATCCGAGCAGATAAGGAACGGGCTCGGGGTTCCCGTGAATGAAGGTGAAAATCGTAGGAATGGCGCTGAGGGCCAGCATGGCCAGCAGGACGATCAGCGCAGCCAGGTACTTGCCCAGGATGATCTGGAAGACCGATACCGGAGAGGTAAACAGAAGCTCTTCCGTGCCCATCTTTTTTTCTTCGGAAAACAACCTCATGGAAACCACCGGGAGCATCAGTAAAAGGATTATGCTCAGATTGTGGAAAAAGGGAGCAAAAACCATCTGATTGATGTTGATCTGCTGATAATAATAGGGATTCTGGGCCATCTGCATGGCCTGGGTGTTAAACCACCAGACCAGGCTGTAGAAGAAGAAACCTGAGAGCAGGATAAAGATGGCAATAACTATGCAGGCGATGGGCGAGGTAAAATAGGAAACCAGTTCTTTTTTGGTTATGGACCAGACAGGGCTCATTGTTCCATACCTCCTGAAACGATTCTCAGGTAAAGCTCTTCGATGTTCATGGCCAGGGAACGCATTTCTTTAATTTCCAGATTATTTTCCAGGCAGAGCTTGAGAACCCTGGTTCTTAAATCCTGTCCCCAGGGCCATTCCAGCCTGATTTCGGCGCCCTCGCGAGCTGCCTGCTGGATCCCCGGAAGGTGCCGGAAAAGGTTCAGGACTTCTCGGTCGGTTGAGTCCAGCCTCAGGTAGACGCCGTCATTCTGGCTGAAGTTCCTGGCCAGGTCCTCAAGTGAACCGGAAGCCATGAGCTTTCCTTCGTTGATGATTACCACCCCGTCGCAGACCTCTTTGACCTCGGCCAGAATGTGGGTGGAGAGCATGATGGTATGTTCGCCCCGGAGCGATTTGATCAGGTCTCTTATTTCCTTGATCTGGGCCGGGTCCAGCCCGATGGTCGGTTCATCCAGGATAACAACCTTCGGGTTGTGGATCAGGGCCTGAGCGATTCCTGTCCGCTGCCTGTAACCGCGGGAAATGTTTTTGATTAACCTTTTCCTTACGGATTGTAATCCGGCAATCTGGACCGCCCGGTCAACCGCAGCTTTCTTCCGGCTGGCCGGGATTTTCTTGATTTCGGCCACGAAGCCCAGGTAGGATTCTACGGTCATTTCGGGGTAGAGGGGGACGTTTTCGGGAAGATAGCCAATGGATT
>CAZDZU010000396.1:0-1052 GCA_964509995.1 uncultured Eubacteriales bacterium
GTTTATGGCATGGCCGAGGAGTCTATTCCCTTTGTGCTGATTTTCATTCCTTTCGCCCTTTCCATGGGCTATGACTCGGTCGTCGGGGTGGCCATTCCGTTTGTGGGTTCGGCGGTGGGTTTTGCGGCTGCTTTTTTTAACCCCTTTACGGTGGGAATAGCCCAGGGATTTGCCGAGTTGCCGCTCTACTCCGGGCTTGGCTATCGCCTGATTCTCTGGATGATCGCTACCGTCATCGCCATCGCCTTCGTCATGCTGTACGCGGAAAAGGTCAGAAAAAATCCTGAACTCAGTCCGGTTTATGATATTGATCGCGAGAGGATTCGTCATCAGGAAAATTCTACCGTTAATTTAAGATGGGGGTTATCTCAGAAACTGGTCATCGTCTGTCTGTTCGCCGGAGTAGGACTGCTGATTTATGGCATCCTGGCCAGGGGCTGGTACATGGAAGAAATTGCCGCCCTGTTTCTGGGAATAGGCTTGATTTCTGGTCTTCTGGCCAGGATGAAGCCCTCGGAGATGGCCCGGAACTTTGTCGACGGGGCTAAGGATATGATGAACGTTTCTCTCATCATTTCCGGCGGCCGGGCCGTCCTTATAATTCTGAAGGAAGCGGCCGTTCTTGACACCATGCTTCAGGGAGCGGCCGGTCTAATCTCCTCCGTTCCCTCCATACTTACCGCCCAGATTATTTTCCTGGTGCAGGCGGTGATAAATTTCTTTGTGCACTCCGGGACGGCACAGGCGGCTCTGACCATGCCCATCATAGCCCCGCTCAGCGACCTGGTGGGCATCACCCGGCAGACTTCAGTCCTAGCTTTCCAGCTCTGTGAGGTGATCAACCCCATTCTTCCCACCTCGGCCGTAACCATGGGGGTTCTGGGTGTGGCTAAAATTCCCTGGGAGAGATGGGCGAAATGGTTCGTTCCGCTGATGCTGATTCTGGTGGTTTTCAGCCTGCTGGCCCTGGTCCCTCCGGTGTTGATGAAGTGGGGTCCGTATTAAAGGTGCCTCCTCTGTATTACGATATTACTCGAGCTCTGGAACCGAGG
>CAZDZU010000396.1:1062-1981 GCA_964509995.1 uncultured Eubacteriales bacterium
CGAGGCTAGAGAACGGGGAGCTATTTTGTTTTTCGGCCCTTTAGAAATCAAAAAGAGAAATTGAATTTTTTTATTCTGGGTTTTTAGAGTAGTCATGACCGGACGATAAAGATCCTGAAGCCTTTCTTATCTTGCCAGGCTGCCGAAATTCATCAAAAAAATGCTCTCAGTCAGGCAGACAGAGAAATCATAAATTTCCCCCGATTTATCCAGTTTGGGAATCGCCTTCGACCTGGAGGTGCTTCCGGGTGAATCGCCTCAGGACTTAAATCCGGATTAATTCGAAACAGGACATAAAGAAGCCTGAAAGCAGGAAAATTCCTCAGGGCAGGATTCTCCGGCAAGAATATCAGATTGGATTTTTCTGGCGAGACCGTCTCCGATGAGATAGGCCGCTAGTGGATTTCTTCTCTGATTACCCTTTCAATGTCCTGCGGAGCATGGCGCACTGCCCACATCAGCTTGGCGCACAGGATCTCCAGGCTCTGAGCCCCGCCTTCAATAACGCCCAGCTCCAGGGCTCTTCTTCCCACCTCGTACATATTCATCAGTGTCTTGCCATACAGACACTGCGAGGTGATAATGACCGGCAGCTTTCTTTCTCTGGCCTTTTCGAAAAAATTGTCAAAGCCATAGGGTATGTTTCCCGTGCCGTAGGCTCTGATGATAATCCCCTTGATCTTTTCATTGGAGAGTAGGAACTCCAGGTCGCCCGGGTCGCAGCCGGGACTGAGTGTATGAATAAAGATATCTGACTCAAAGCCGGAAATTATTTCTATATCGTGGGGCCGGGTAATTCTTTTTTTTACCCAGTTCTTCAGCTTCAGGTCGATAGTAATTTCGCCGGCATCATCTCCGTTTACGCTCCGGAAGGCGTCAAGGCTTGCAGCCTCACCTTCGAATACAACAAGCTGGAAAC
>CAZDZU010000397.1:0-834 GCA_964509995.1 uncultured Eubacteriales bacterium
GCCTCAGAAGCAGCGGCGGGTCGAGGTAGGGCATCACCGGGAGCTTTTCCGGCACCTCAATCGTATCCTTTCCCCGGGCGGTTCTCCCCCTTTCCAGATTTCTCATCACCAGGGCACACTCGTACTTTCCGGGCTTTAGCGGCAGTAGAAAGAATGGAATGAAAGCATCATTTTCTTTCCTGTCCTTCTCCCCCACCACTGCCCTGAATTTCTTAATCAGAGTCAGATCACCCCTGTCGTTAAAGATCAGAAGGTAGGCCTCGGTTCTGGGGCCGAAAATTTCGGTCAGGTCTTCCCCGGAAGCCCGGGCAAAGGTCAGGGCCATCTGCCAGCCCTTCTCGACCAGATTGAGGCTTTTCACCGGGATTTCCACCGGCGCATAAGGCCAGGGATTCTCGGTCAGGGACACTTCTATCAGGTGCAGCAATTTTTCAAAATTGTTATATTCCTTAAACGGCCTGGGATTAAAATAGCCGGCCTGAGAATAAACCTTATAGCCCTTTTTGTTAACCTTAACCTTGACTTTGTGGTATTTTCCGTCCCAGTTCTCATCCACCTTAAAGCCGAGGATGTAAAAGTTCTTGGTGGTGTTGACGATCTCTTCCATGGCATTTTCGGGATTGACTGTATTGGCATAAAACTTCCCGCCGGTTTCAGAGGCCAGCTGTTTCAGCGAGTCAGCGCCGTCGAGTTCCCTGGCCCCGGGCATGGCTCCGCCAGAGCCTTCCACGTCCATTTCTTTGTGCACCCGGGAGATGTCGACGGTAAAAACGGGGCAGTTGGAGTTTTTCAATTCCTTCAATAACCGGCTGAAATCGCTCCTCAATCCCGAAT
>CAZDZU010000397.1:844-1967 GCA_964509995.1 uncultured Eubacteriales bacterium
GCCGTAGGCCAGTTCAAGTGTGTCGAAGCTCCTCTCGGCCATCTGGGCGGCCAGCTGTTCCGGGGTGGACCAGTCCCCGACTACCGCTCCACCCGTCCGGCCGAACAGCAGTTGCCTGGCCAGACCGGCTGAAAACAGGATGATATTCTTGTAGCCGGGAACAGTGCGCAGCACCTTGGCCAGGTTGTTCATGGCCTCCAGATAAAACCTCGCCTGGTCCACATACCCCTGGCGCCGGGAGGTGTCGAGCATCTGGCCGGTCTGCAGCCGGGCCTGATCGGTGAAGAAGCTGTCCTCGGGCGTGGTCTGCACCTCGTCACTCTGAAGGCTCATCAGCATGTCAGAGTAGAAAAAATTGGAAAGATTTTCAGCCCTTCCGGTGACGCTCTTCAGGCCGAAAGATTCGATTATGTTCTTGACCCGGTCGTGATCCCTGGTCATATACTCATGGAGCGTCAGACCGCGCAGGGCGGTGTAGCTGACCAGCGAGACTTCGTCAGTCGGCAGGAGCGACTTCTCCATGAATTTTAGGGCTGCGTTTTTGGCCCGCATCAGTCCCCTGGCGTCGGTAAAGGCCAGGTCAAAAAGCAACAAGAATTTGCGGTTGAGAGCCGGCCGGGGTGCGACCTCGCCCCCGGTCCCGCTTTCTTCGGCAAAATGCTTTTCAAAATGAAGGATCGGGACCGGCTTATTATTGTCGTAGATTTCAAAATCATCGCCCGTCAGGTCGCCGGCCGGTCGGCCGTCCTTATCGGTAACATAGACCTGGACCAGCTTGACCGCAACAGTTACCTCATGCTTCAGCCTGAGCTGAAGCTCTTTTGGTAATTGCTGCCCCTGCTGCCCGGTCTGCCCGGATCCTGCCAGCGGCGCCCGGCTCAATAATAACAATTCCCAGGCGACAATCGTCAGAGAAAGTAAAAAATTAAGCCTCTTTTTCATTTCTGTGCCCCTTTGATTTTATTTTCATCCGTTTCTTCCTCCATTGTCAAGAAAAGGACTGAGGCCCGGGAGAAAAGAAAAATTTGAAAAAATTTTTTTGACCCTGATTTTTTGAGCTCTCGCCATCCCCGATTCCTGATTTCCGTAAAATCACCCACAAGGAACCTGTTCCAGCTTATTA
>CAZDZU010000398.1:0-1963 GCA_964509995.1 uncultured Eubacteriales bacterium
CACCGGGCAGGACAGGAAGATGGTGGAATAAACACCTTCAATGGTTCCGATCAACATGATGAAGGCGAAGTCGTTAATGACCTGACCCCCGAATATGTAGAGAGAAAGCACTGTCAGGAAAACCGTTCCTGATGTGATCAGGGTTCGTGACAGGTTCAGGTTCAGGGAAAGATTCATTATATTTTCCAGACCCTCTTTTCTCATGGTCTTCTGGAGCTCACGGATCCGGTCAAAGATGACGATGGTATCGTTAATCGAAAAACCGACAATGGTCAGAAGCCCGGCAATGATCGGCAGATTAATCTCGCGGGTGGTGAAGGAGTAGATGCTGAGGGTAATGAGAACGTCCTGGGTAAGGGTAAAGATGGCGGCCGCTCCATACTCCACACCCTTGAATCTGAAGGCAATATAAACCAGCATGCCGATGAGCGACCAGATGATGGCCTGGGTGGCCTTCTTTCTCAGGTCTTTGCCGACCTGGGGGCCAACCGTTTCCCGGCTTAGAACAGTCATCTTGCCCAGGAAAGTCCTGTTCTGCAGATAACTGACAATCTCCGGAGACAGGTTGAGTGGTTCTCTGGCCAGCTCATTCCAGTCGGCGATGATTCCATTTTCCGTCCGGTAATCAACTATTTTATTGGCCAGGTTCTCGGCCTCATCCGGGTTCAGGCTACGAAGCAGATTGGTCAGGCTGTTGCGGTCGATATTGTTCAGGTCCAGCAGCCCCTGGGCCAGTTTCTGTCTGTCTTCCTCGCCCTGCAGGGATTGAATTACCCTGTCAGCCAGGATTTGGTGGCTTTCGATTTCCTGATCCTGGGTGGTGGTTCTTTTTTCCATCGTCCGGATCTGGAATTCTCGGCTTTCTTTTCCGGCTTCCTGGATAACACTATCGCCCAGCCCGACCTCGGACAATAATTTTCTGACCTCGGACACCGAAACCGGTTCTCTGAATTTAACCCTGATCAGAGTTCCTTCTCCGAAGTCCACGCCCAATTTCAGGCCCTTTCCGGCCAGGATGTTGACCAGCCCGGCCACCACAATAATCAGGGTCACGGCCAGGGCAATCCACTTATATTTGAAGAACTTGATGTTAGGTGTTTTTTTGAAGATTTGCATTTTAGATACTCAACCTCTTGGCATTAGTTGGCACAAAGGCATCAAATATGAACCTTGAAACAAAGACCGCGGTAAACAGGTTGGCCACCAAACTGCAGATCAGGGTTACCGCATAGCCTTTGATCGGACCTGTTCCAAACTGGAAAAGGAAGACGGCCGAAATGATAGTTGTCAGGTTGGAGTCAAAGATGGCAGAAAAGGCCCGGGAAAAACCGGTAGCGATAGAGCTGGTAATATTCTTGCCGACTGCCAGCTCCTCCTTTATTCTTTCAAAAATAAGAACGTTGGCATCAACGGCCATGCCTATACCCAGGATGATGCCGGCAATACCGGGCAGGGTCAGGGTGGCCTTGAAATAGCCCATGGCCCCGAAAATTATGACTTCGTTCAGAATCAGGGCGGTGATGGCGTTCAGCCCGGAAAGCCGGTAATAAATAATCATGAAGACCATGACCGCAAAGATGGCCACCAGCCCGGCTATCAGGCCCTGGCGGACTGAATCCGACCCCAGCGAAGGGCCGACCGTTCTTTCCTCCAGGTATTTGATTCCGGCCGGCAGCGCTCCGGCTTTCAGGATGACCACCAGGTCGTCGGCTTCTTCGGGTGTGAACCTGCCCTGAATTATTCCGGAGTCTGAAATCCTGGCTTCAATGACCGGTGCCGATTGAAGCCGGTTGTCGAGAATGATGGCCAGCTGTTTGCCGATATTGGCCCCGGTGACCTGTTCGAATCTCTTGGCACCGTCCGGATTTAGCGAAAAATGAACGGCAGGATTGTTCCACTCATCAACTCCACGCCTTACGCTCCGGAGGTCCTTGCCGGTAACAGTGGCCACCCTGCTTACCAG
>CAZDZU010000399.1:0-1945 GCA_964509995.1 uncultured Eubacteriales bacterium
GTAGTCTTTGAGATTGGGCTGGCGGGGCTGATGAATCTTGTAGAGTCTGAAGCTTTCCAGCCCGTGGCGTCTTAAAAATCTGGCAGTACCTTCGGTGGCGTAGATCGTGAGTCCGGTTCTGGCCAGTGCTCTGGCTGAGGACAGAAATTTCTGTTTATTTTCTTCCCCGCCCAGGCTCAACAGTATCGATTTTTCCGGAAGCCTGAAGCCCGCGGCCATCATGGCTTTAAGCAGCGCCTCATAAACATCAGCGCCAAGACAGGCGACTTCACCGGTAGAAGCCATCTCCACTCCCAGGCGCGGGTCGGCTCCCTTCAGTCTGGAAAACGAAAACTGGGGAGCTTTGACCCCAACATAATTCAGCTCAAAGATTGATCTGGTGTTACCCGCGGGCAGCCCGAGCATGGCTTTAACCGCCAGCTCGATGAACGGAATCCGTGAAACCTTGGAGACAAAAGGCAGGGAACGCGAAGCTCTCAGATTGCACTCAATCACCTTGAGCTCATTGTCTTTGGCCAGAAGCTGCAGGTTAAATGGCCCGGTTATCTTCAGGGCTCTGGCAATTTTTTCACCGATTAAACGGACGCGTCTTATGGTTTCTATGTAAAGTTTTTGCGGCGGGACAACCATGGTAGCATCGCCTGAATGGATGCCCGCATTTTCGATGTGTTCAATGATAGCCGAGGCCACCACCTTTCCCCGGCTGGCTACAGCTTCCAGCTCAACTTCTTTGGCTCCGAGGATAAACTTGGAGATTACCACCGGATGTTCAGAAGAGACCAGAGAGGCCCTTTTCAAATATTGTTCCAGATATTTTTCTTCAAACACCAGACTCATGGCCGCTCCGCTGAGGACATAAGATGGCCTGATAATTACGGGATAACCAACCTCAGCGCAGAATTTTCTGGCTTCCTCCAGGCTGGTTACCTCTTTCCACTGCGGCTGGTCAATCCCGAGCTCGTCCAGAAGTCCAGAAAACTTGTGGCGGTCCTCGGCCCGGTCGATGCTCTCGGGTGAGGTGCCCAGAACCCGCGCTCCGGCCTGCTGGAGTTTTAAGGCTAAATTATTCGGCACCTGGCCGCCCATGGAAATTACGATCCCCAGCGGCTTTTCCTTTTCGTAGATATCAATCACCCGCTCCAGACTCAGCTCATCAAAATAAAGCCGATCGCACATGTCATAGTCGGTGGAAACAGTTTCCGGATTGTAATTTACCATGATGGTCTGATAGCCGAGCTGGCGGAGGGTAAGCACGGTATTGACCGCGCACCAGTCAAACTCAACCGAGGAACCGATGCTGTAGGGCCCGGAGCCGAGAACCATAATTTTTTTCTTCGACGGCCTAAAGCAAAGGTCGGCTTCCGAACCGCTGTAGGTCAGGTAGAGATAATTGGTTTTGGCCGGGTATTCGGCGGCTAAGGTGTCAATCTGTTTAACAGCCGGGGTCAGCTTTATTTTTTTTCGCCTTTCTCTGACTTCTGACTCAGCTGACCCGGTGAAGATGGCTATCTGTTTATCGGAAAATCCTTTCTTCTTGGCTTCAACCAGAAGATGCCCGGGAAGCGAACTCAGATTGAAACCCCGTATCCTTTTTTCCAGCTCCACCAGTCCCTTCATTTTGTGGAGAAACCAGGGGTCGATTCGGGTCAAAGCGGCCACTTTCTCCACCGACCAGCCTTTCTCAAAAGCTTCGGCGATTCCAAAGATTCTCTCGTCTGTCGGATGAGTCAGCTCCCTTTCCAGGTTTTTAAAGGAATAATTCTCATTGCCCACAAACCCATACATACCGACCTGGAGCATCCTCAGAGCTTTTTGCAGGGCTTCCTCAAAGTTCCGCCCTATGGCCATGACCTCGCCCACGGATTTCATCTCCGACCCTATTTTCCGGGAGACACGGGCGAATTTCTTGAGGTCCCAGCGTGGAATTTTGACCGTGACATAATCC
>CAZDZU010000400.1:0-1945 GCA_964509995.1 uncultured Eubacteriales bacterium
TTCGGCTCAGGAATCGCCTATTTGTAGATTTTACAAACATCGCAGGCCGACCGTGATCTTCCCGCGAGAAATCTCGCTTGACCCCATACTGATATCTAATATATCTTATCGATTGCGGCGGTAACAGAATTTTCAGGAGGGAAACATGTCTTCTCAGGCAGGCAATTCACATTCAGGAAAAAAATTCCTGTCTTCGGCGGGAAAATTTTTCCCTTTTATTTTCCTTTTAATTTTTCTGCTTACAACGGCTATCCTGGTCTCTCCCCTGCTCTTCTCCGACAGCTCCCGCTCCCAGCTGCCACCACCGATCGACCCGCAGAAAGTTCAGGACCAGGATGAAATGACCTGGGCCGATTATAGGCCTATTCCTGGCACCAGTCGGTCCAATCAGGCACTTAAACCAGAACGCGGTTTCAAATTAGCGGTGGTGGCCGTCGATTTTCCAGACCAGCCTTTCGTCATCACCAGGCCGAAGGGATCAGACCCCTTCGGAAATCCCCAGATAGACCCCATCCCGCGAGAACAGGTGCCTCAATTCTATGCCGATTTTTTCACAAAACCCCTCCCCGTTAACCACGGGCTGAACATCCATGATTACTGGATGGAAATTTCCCGCGGCAAATTCGGGCTGACCCGGGTTGACGCCTTCGGGCCCTACCGGATGCCCAGACCATACTGGTGGTATGGACTTAACGAATACGGGCAGAACAAGTCCACCCCAGACGGCAGTGAAGCCGCCGGACGCCTGGAAGAAGACTGCGACCGGCTGTGGATGGAAGATGTCGGTCGTGACCTGAGAAAGGAATATGATGCTGTGCTGCGCATCTATGCCGGATACGATGAAACCGGAGTCTGGATGGAATTCGGTCTCATGAAATTCAAGAGCAAGGACGACATCCCGCCCGAATGGGGAAATCCCAATCCACAGATGCCCCGCTGGGTTCCCACCCGCTACGTCGAATGGACCAGCTGGCTGGCCGGCTCCCAGCAGTGGGGACTCTCTTCCATGCGTCAGGGCGAAAATTCTGGCACCATCGCCCACGAGCTGGGGCACTTTGCCTTCCGCCTGCCCGACCTCAATAATAATCCCTACGTGCAACCTTACCGTCGGGCGGCGGCCGGAACCTGGGACCTGATGGACAGGGGCTGTTTTAACGGACCGGGAGGCCCGCACAGGCGCTGGGTCGTGCCTCCTGTAGCCGGAGCAGCGGGTCCGCCAGGGCTTATGATCAGAAACCGCCTGGCCTGCGGCTTTATCCGCGAGGGTGAACTGCTGACACTCAGCCGGGAAGGACTGGCCAGATCAGGGCTGGTGGTAGCTGAAGTTACCGCCCGGGCGGTTGACCCCCTCCCCGGAACCTATACGGGCGTGGTCGTCAGACTTGACGGCTCAGAACCCGGCGACCGGACCCCTCCCGACGACCCGGCGGCCAACCCTCTTTCCCCTGGCCTTCCCAACTATAATTTTTATTCTCTGGAAGTCATCCAGAGAATCGGTTTTGATTCCTTCTGCCCTGACAACGGGGTTCTTATTGCCAAAAACAAAGACAACCTCCGGGGAAACAATGGCGGGCCCAATGCCTTCAATAGCTACATCTGGGTGATAGACGCTCATCCCGAAGACATCAACATGGTGGATTATGTCAGCCCGGCCGGTGAAAAGGTGAGGCGCACCATTGCCGATTACCGCCAGCTGAACGACGCTCTTTTCCATGCCGGCCCGGATTCAGGCAGCCGCTTTGAATACATAGACGAGCCCAACGGTCTCCAGTTTTATGTGGTTGACCTGAAGAAGAATAAAGACGGCATCCTGTCCTATACGCTGGCCGTGCGTTCTCTGGACGGTTCTGGTCCCCAGAAAAGAGGGGTTCAGATTAAAGCTCCGCGCCCGACGCTTAAAGCAAAGCAGGCTATGAAACGGGCATTGCTGCGTATCCCATTCCTG
>CAZDZU010000401.1:0-1919 GCA_964509995.1 uncultured Eubacteriales bacterium
ATCCGGGACGTGGAAGGGAAATTCGCCCGTTTCCTTCTCCATTACACCCTTCAGAGTGGTAATCGGCTTATAAAAGACAGCATCTTTCGGGCTGTAGCCTTCAACCGGACCGTAGGTGAAGCGGATGGTGCTGTTAGCGTCAGGAGCCAGTTTCCCCTCTTTCATCTCCAGGAGAGCAGCTTCGTAGACTTTTTTGATATCTTCGCGGAGCTGAGCCCAATTCTTGCTTTCATCCCTGATGGTTTTTAGCTCCTTTTCCAGTTCAGCCGCCAGGTTGATGAACGGGTCGTTCAGTTTCATCAGCTCGGCCGGTTTCAACTTCAGCAGCTCCAGTCGCTTTTCAGGAGAACCCAGAATGGTCCTGCCATAGAGATCGTCAACATAGTCTTCAATGGCTTTTTCTGATTTCTGGGCCAGAAGCGGTTTGAAGACTGCTGGTATTTTATCAGCCGGCAGCTTGAGCCACTTCTTCAGTTGATGCTTGAAAAATTCCCGGTCTGTGGCCAGGACATAACCGCGTTCGGCCAGCTGGATTCTCTGCTTGATATAGGGCAGGTTTCTTTCTTGATAACCCGTTTCCCGCTCTTTATCAGGCTTCTGAAGTTCGTTGACAGTGCGGTAGATGGTATAGGCCTGAGAGAGAATATTAGAGCCATAGTACGGGCTTATGACGCCGGAAATCAGCTCATTCCGTGAGGCGAAGACTTCATAGCGCTTCATGAAATCAGCCATCTGATCGAGAATCAGGCCGTATTGCTTGGCTCTGGGACTGGACTTAGCCCAAGTCAGAAAATCTTTTTCCTGATCTTTCTTTCTGGCAATCAGGTCAATCTTTTTCATCCCCTCCACTTTACCCTGCATATTCTTGAGGGAATTGTAGAGTCCTTTAAGCAACGAGGCGTAGCGGATTTCGGTTTCTTTGTCGCCCTTGCTGGCGTTTTCGAGGAAATTGATGATGTCCTGAAATTCAGCCAGGCGCCTGACCATGGAATTGAGGTCATATTCGACTTCATAAGAAGTGTAGTTGCGATAGGTGCGACCGGGATAACCCATGACGAAGGTGAAGTCGCCTTCCTTCACTCCCTCGGTGGAAATCTTCAGCCAGACTTTGGGCTTGTAGGGAATGTTTTCAGGGCTGTAATCTACGCCAATCCCATCTTTTGAAACATAAGCTCGCAGAAAGGAGAAGTCGCAGGTGTGGCGCGGCCACATCCAGTTGTCTATTTCGCCGCCGTAATTTCCGAGGTCCTGGGGTGGAGCGTAAACCAGCCGCACGTCCTTTATTCTCTTGAAAAGATAGAGATAATACTGGTTGCCGCTGTACATGGAAGCAACGGTGGCTCTGATGTCGGGACCGGCTTTTTCCGCCTCAGCCACGATTTCCTTGATGGCTTTTTCAATAGCTTCGTATCTCTGGCGGGGAGTCATTCTGAGATTCACTTTAGCCAGAACCCTGGAGGTTACCTCCTCATAGCTGAGCAGGATGTCCGCAGTATACCCCTGAGCGGGGATTTCTTCAGCCCGGGTGCGGGCCAGAAAGCCATCGGTTATATAGCCATGCTCCTTGCTCGAAGCCCTCTGGATGGCACCAAAAGCCACGTGATGGTTGGTGAGGATAAGCCCTTCGGCGCTGACAAACTCACCGGTGCCGCCGCCGAGGTTGACCACGGCGCTCATCAATCCGGTGCCGTCGGTTTTATAGAGGTCGTCGGGGTTCATCTTGAGACCGATTTGCTGCAGGTTTAGCAGCCGCATCTGGTGCGGCATCCACATTCCCTCGTCGGCCCTGATAAGGAACGGGCTAAAAAGCAACCCAAACAGGATTAAACCGCCAATTAATTTTGCCTTAAGCTTCATAATTACCTCGGTCGTGTCAAGTTTTGTTTGCAATTTAGCCATCGTAGTCTCTCCATTTTAAG
>CAZDZU010000402.1:0-1897 GCA_964509995.1 uncultured Eubacteriales bacterium
GGATTCGGACAGACCGAAGCTGGTCAGGGCAAAGGAGATATTTTCTTTAAGAAGAGCGGCGGCATTTCCCGGATATATTTCAGCTTCGGCTTTTTTCCTGACCGCTTCTCCCTGCTGATTGTAGAGACTGGTGCCGGGAGGCCTGAAGTCCAGGGTTACCAGCAGGGGAATCCTGGCCTTCTTCAGGTGCTCGGCTGCTCTCCAGGCTTCGTTGCAGCCGGCGAGAATCGCATTCAGCTTGAATTCTTCTACCAGACGCAGGGCTCTCTTTATATCCTCCTGGTTATTGCACTGGAAAACGACGGGCTTTTTATCAACCACGAACGGCATCAGAGCTTCAAGGAAAGGGTCGTATTCTGGCCTCTTCAAAAAACGCGGCGAGGACAGATATTTTTTCTGATGGAGAGAGTAATGAATGGTGTCATAGAATTTTTGCCGGATGAAAGCCACCGTTCCCATCAGACTCGAGGGATAGATTCCGCCTCTTTCGGTTGTAAAGTTAATATGGAGGGCCCAGGGCTGTTTTAAGACCATAGCGCTTGCCTGGTCGCCGTTGAGGTTCAGGATGACGCTCTGCCCCTGGAAGATGCCGCGGCTTGGGGCAACCACCACCGTGGTTATGCCGGCTTTTTGCCAGGATTCAACGGTCTGTTTTTTGGGCTTTATTTCTTTGAAAACCTGGAGTTCCGGGAATTCCTGGGGTTCTGAGGGCTGGGTATAAGCGCTCATGAAGTCGGCCGGTGTCTGAGTTTGTTCCTGTTCCTTAATTTCCAGGAAGAGGTTGGTATGGCCTGAAATCAGCCCGGGATAAGCGGTCATTCCGCCGGCCTCGATTACTTCGGCGTCGTCCGGAACTGTTACTTTATCTGCCGGCCCGAGAGCTTCGATCAACCCGTCCCGAATGAGGATAGTGCCCCTGTCGATTGACGGGCCGGAGACCGGGAAGATACGGCAGTTCACCAGGGCATAGGCCGGTTTAGTTTCGGCCGCAGCTCCGGGGGCCATAAATAGCAGAGCAATGGCCAGCATGACCGGAATCAGAAGCCAGAATAATTTTTCCTTCTGGCCGGATCGAAAGAATCCGCGCGATTTTTGTTTCATGCGCCTCCTTCCTGGCAGGGCTTCGGACAATATCTTAAAATGGATGCTCGTCGGTCATACTGAAGCCGCAGTTAAGATTTTCGTCTTCAATATATTTGCCAGACCGCTCTGTAAAATTCTTTAAGAAAAAATATCTTATATCTGTCAGATTTGATGTCAACAAAATTTTTATAGCAGGAATCTGGCCACTTTATCAGGAAAGGTTTCTCAAAACTGAACCGGGTTTCTCAGGCCGCCGGAGCTGGTTCTGAAACACCGGAAGATTAAAGCGGCTCAGAATCTGAAAAATCCAGCCTTCTTCTGTTAATTTCTATTTGGGAATTATTAAAGAAGCCTGGTCGACCGGTGATAGGTGATGAATATCAGTTCGGTTATGTTCTCAACTGGTCCGATAATTATTTCTGGAAGAAAGCTTGTGGCCGCTCCCTTTCCCTTGTCGAGGGTTCAAAAATATAATAGAATTAACGACTAAACAGTGAGTGGAACATATTAGCTGTATATTTAAGGAGTTTAAAAAGTTTGTCATCTTTTCTGTCCTGGTAATGATTCTCCTGCTGGCAATTCCGGGCCAGGCTCAGCAGAAAAAGTTCGGCCTGGGAATTATTCTGGGCGAGCCCACGGGTATTATTGTCAAGTACTGGACCGGCCGGACAACGGCTTTTGATATCGCCGGCTCCTGGTCGTTTGCCGGAGAGGATTCTTTTCACCTGCATGCCGATTACCTGTTTCACAGTTTCAATATTTTCAAAGTTGATAGTGGTCAGCTGCCGCTGTACTACGGAATCGGGGCCAGGTT
>CAZDZU010000403.1:0-1892 GCA_964509995.1 uncultured Eubacteriales bacterium
ATATCTGGATTAGGAATTGTCAAGACTCAAAGCCATTCTGAATGTTTTTTTATTATAGCACGACAAATCATCAATAACTACATATGGCAACATTATTTTTTTAAAAAATAGTCGGAGTAAACTTTTATGCGCTACAAGCACTGGCTGGGCCTGGGTGCTGGCCTTGTCCTCGGCTTAATCTTTTTGGTCGCGGGCACAGGGAAAGCGCTGGCCCAGGCGGAACTTTTTGAATCGCCCTTTCTCAACTATCTCGACTTTCTAAACCTGGAACAGGTCAGGCTGTTGTTCCATGGGCTTCCCTACGTAGAAATTGTCATCGGTTTATTTCTGGTTACAGGCTTTGCCATGAAGCTTGTGGCCGCTTTTTCCTCATTATTAATCGCTGCTTTCATCACCAGCAATACCTGGTTCATCACCCACGGCATGGGTTTTGAGCCGTGCTCATGCCTGGGCATTTTTTCCAGGTTATTGCAAAATCAGCTGTCCACGCAGCAATCACTCTATCTGGATATAACCATGTTAGCTCTGGTGCTGGTTACCCTTTTCTGCTATCAGCGCCGTTTCACCGATATTTATCCCTGGTTCATGAGTAAGGAATGAAGCCGGGGCAGCGGGCGGTAAAGCGCTAATAACTACCATGGCACGGGGCAAGGGGGAGACAAAACAGGTGGTCGTCCAGAGTAATATCATAAAATGCCATCTTTGATAAGGCGAGGCATTAAATATATTCTTTCATTTATATACAGTTAGTCCGTCTGCCTCCAGCGATTTTATATAATCCTGCCTTAATTCTGGTATGAGTGGCAATCCTTTAAAACTGGTGGGGATTTTGGCAAAGCGGACAAAGTCAGGCCGGAAACCCTTGGTCACTCTTTGGCGGGCCCTGTTTTTAAAATTGGCCTCTAATTCATGGCGTTTAGCGGCTATCTCGTCGCTTAGTTCAACAGTAACGCAGCAGCTGTCCTCATGTTCGCTCTCCACGCGCAGGCCCACCACCGCCAGCCGGAACTGCTCGGCCTTGACCTGGAAATCCTCGATTAATACCTTGGCCAGCTCGGCCGCGATTTGGTCGCAGGCATAATTAGCCCCGCCCCGGATGAGAAGCGCCGAATCTCTGGTCACCCAGTAATAGTCCAGCTGCCCATCGTCTTTATTCGTCAAGGCAAAGACGATATCCCGCAAGCCAGTGTACCAGCCACTCTGGAAGACAGATTTGGTGGCTTCAAGATCGCTTACATAGTGGCTCATGATATTGGCCCCCTGTGTGACCAAGTAACCGGGCTCTCCCACATCGCAGGGTGCAAAATAGGACTTGTTTTGCGGGTCAATGGCTTTGACCACCTTGACCCGTGTCAGGGGGGAATGTTCCCGGCCGATGTAATAGCCGACCGTTTTTTCGCCCTGATATTTATGAGACCAGCCAGCCTTGAAGGCCTTCATCAGTCCGCTTGGTGGCAGTGTCCTTGGTGTGGCCATAACCTGCAGGCAGGTCTCAGTTGAGCCGAAGCGGACAATGGGCAGGTGGTTGCTTAAGCTGGTGACGCGTTGCACCGTGGTTGGACCGACCGGTGCCGAACCAATCATGATTTCAGTCTGGCCGAGCGCTTCTTTTAATGCTCCTTTCTCAACAGGTAGTTCCGAGCGGGCGGAGAGTTCTTCCAGAAAATCAAAGTGCCGGGAGACCATGGGGGCAATGAGCAGGTCGCGTTTTTCCCGGGCGGCCGCCACCAGTATCCGCCAGTAAAGAGTCGCGTAACGCTGTACGAGGTGGATTTTGGTTCCGCCGTGCCGCATCCCCCAGTCCAGCAATGCCGAGGAGTTAGCATGGTGCAGGGGATTGACCAGCAGTAAATCAAGCCCGGTATTTTCTGATACGTCAAAATAGCGCTCGA
>CAZDZU010000404.1:0-1891 GCA_964509995.1 uncultured Eubacteriales bacterium
GACATAGATGGTATGTCTGGGATCGCCGGGGACAGGAATTCCCCAGCGGACTGAGGTCCTGGTTATGCTCAGGTCTTTAAGACCCTGGCGGACAAAACTGACCACCTCGTTCATCCGGCTCTGGGGTCGGACGAACCTGGGATTGGCGGCGTAGAAATCAAGCAGGGGTTGCTGGTAGGCGGACAGCCGGAAAAAATAGCTTTCTTCCTCCAGCAGGGTCGCCCTGCGGCCGCAATCCGGGCAGAGCTTATAGCCTTCTGGCTCGAGGGGAACGTCTTCGGAGAGGAAATTTTCCTCCGAGACGCAGTACCAGCCCTGGTAAGTCCCTTTGTAAATATCGCCCCTGTCCAGGAGCTGTTTGAATATCTTCTGGACACCCCGTTCGTGGAACTCTTCGGTGGTCCGGATAAAATAATCGTAGGAGATGTTTAGTTTCTGCCAGAGTTCCCTGAACCTGACCACCACCCGGTCGGCCAGCTCTTTTGGCTTGAGCCCCTTTTCGGCTGCCGCCTTTTCTATTTTCTGTCCGTGTTCATCGGTTCCGGTCAGGAAATAAACTCTCCGGCCGCACAGGCGCTGGTACCTGGCCAGAGCATCGGCGATGATGGTGGTGTAGGCATGTCCGATATGGGGGACATCGTTGACATAATAAATGGGTGTGGTTACATAAAAGGTTGGCTTAAACTTCTCTTCCACCTGGAATACCTCCCTTGATGAGCATCATGGCTTCGGTCCGGGTAGCCGGGTTGTTGCGAAAAGACCCCCGGACGGCCGAGGTCACAGTTATGGCTTTGGGCTTTTTTATCCCGCGCATCGACATGCACAGATGTTCAGCCTCTATGACCACCATGACGCCCAGGGGGTTCAGGGTGGCGTTCAGAATATCAGCCACCTGCTTGGTCAGGCGCTCCTGCACCTGAAGCCTCCGGGCAAGGGTATCCACCAGCCGGGCAATCTTGCTCAATCCAATGATCCGCCCCTCTTTGGGAATATAGGCCACATGGGCCACTCCGGCAAACGGCAGCAGGTGATGTTCGCAGAATGAATAGAGCGGAATATTTCTGATGAGCACCAGTTCATCATGCCGTTCGTCCTGGAAAACCTCCAGGCCTTCCTGCGGGTCTATCTGGGTGCCCCCCAGGATGTCCTCCATCATTCTGGCCACCCTTCCGGGAGTGCCCTTCAGACCGGGACGCTCCGGGTCCTCGCCCAGCCCCTCGATTACCAGCCGGACACCCCGTTCGATTTTTTCCAGGTCCATTTTCTTGACCCGGCGGTCCTTTCTTTTCTTTCTGGCCATGTTTTCCTCAGACGTTAAAATTCTTTATCGCCTCCGTGATGATTTGCCTCACGGGCAATTTCAATTTTTCCGCCAGCCGCAGACAATCGTCGTATTCCGGCTGGATACTGACGGGCTCCTGACCGTAATAGCTAACTTTGACCCGGATTTTCTGTCCGCGCAGCCTGAATTCTTTTATCTCTCTTCTCAGGACCCTTCTCTCAACCGGATAATATCTCAATCCGATGGTGGTGGTTTCTCTGAAGACAGCCTCAATCAGCCTGTCTATTTTATCAGTCTCGACCAGTATGGTCAATTTGCTGCCCAGGCGATTCTTTTTCATCACCACCGGTGTCAGGTAGGCTTCCAGGGCTCCCAGTGCCAGGGCCCGGTTAATGAAGTTGCCGAGAACCTGGGGAGAGGAATCGTCAATCGTGGCCTCGATGACCTGGATTTTTCTGGCGGGCTGGAACAGTTCTTGCTCTCCATAAAAAGCCCGCAGGATATTGGGGTGGTACTTAAGTTTTCTGTGTCCCAGACCGTAACCAATTTTTTCGTAGGTCAGCTCCGGCCAGGGGCTAAGGCAGCGTCCGAGAGTGGTCAGAATGGCCG
>CAZDZU010000405.1:0-1889 GCA_964509995.1 uncultured Eubacteriales bacterium
CTTTATATTTAGGTGGAGCCACGCGGGAAACGAAAGAAATGCCCATGGGACTCAGGAAAAGCTCGGCTATGGTCAGCAGGAAATAGGTGCTGATCAGCCAGTAGACCGAAACCAGGGACTCGGGCGGAGCCACCCTGCCCCCCAGCTCGGCCGGACTGGGCAACCTGAGCGATGCGATGACCAGGATGGAAAATGAAGCGGCGGTCAACAGCATGCCGATACCAATTTTTCGGGGCGCGGAGGGCTCTCTTCCAATTTTATTCAAATAGGAAAAGATCCCGATGATCAGCGGCGACAGGGCAACTATGAAAAAGGGATTGAAATGCTGGAAGCGCTGGGGCTGAAAGGGACTGACTTCAGGATAAGAATTGTAACGAAGATAGCTCAGGACGGCAAAGATGACAAAAGCCAGACCACCGGCTATCCGGCCTCCCTTAGATACGCCCTTCTTTACCAGAAAGACCAGGCCCAGCAGGGACAGGAAAAGCGGCAGCAGCCCGCCCAGGTCAAACCAGAGATTGGTCAGTTTTCCTACCTGCTTGACGGTATAGTCGCGGGCGAAGAAGGTCATGGTGACTGCTGACTGGTGGAAGGCCATCCAGAAGAAGATGACTACCAGAAAAACCAGGCCCAGAGCCACCAGGCGCTGTTTGGTCTGTTCGGGACTCAGTTCTATAACCTGGGATTTTAATTCAGCTGATTTTTCTTTTTGTTTCTCGGTTATATCCGCCTGGCGATAATATTTTCTGAAGCCCCAGAAAATCAGCATGGAAATGATCAGGCTCAGGCAGGCCACGCCAAAGCCAAAATGATAGGACTTGCCCAGAGTGCCCAGGTAGCTTTCAGCAAATTGCCTGAGGCCGTCCAGGCTTACCGCCGGATTCTGCTTCTGGGCCAGCTCCAGAAGCTGGTTAATATCGCTCAACTTCCCGCTCAGAAAATCGTGAGCCACAGCCGGGATGCGGGCATCGTAAAAGAAGCCGCTCTTTTTCAGGATAAAATTAGAGACGACTTCCGAAGCAGAGGGCGCAAACATGGCTCCGACATTAATGCCCATGTAAAAAATAGTAAAGGCCCGATCCCGCATCTGGCTGTATTTCGGGTCATCGTAAAGATTGCCCACCAGGGCCTGGAGGTTGCCCTTGAACAGGCCCGTTCCCAGGGCAATGGTGGCCAGGGCCGCCACCACCAGAGGAAACCCGGTCTGAAATCTGGTCGGCAGAGCCAGCAGCAGATAACCGGCAAACATGACCACCAGCCCGATGCTTATCGTCCGGCCGTAACCCAGCACCCGGTCAGCCAGAAACCCTCCGAGCAGCGGAAAGAAATAAACGAAGAACATGAAGGTGGCGTACATGAAACCGGTCTGTCCCGGTGTCATCCCGTACTTGGCCTGCAGGAACAGGACAAAGATACTGACCATGGTGTAGAAACCGAATCTCTCGCCCATGTTGGCGAAAAAGGCCACGAACAACCCCTTAGGATGTCCCCTGAACATTGTTCACTCTCCTTTTAAGCGCTCTTAACTGATTAATCTCATCACCAGAAAAATCTATTAACTGGCCGGCAAATCACCGGTTGAGCAGAAGCTCCAGGAACAGCCGGTTGACAGCTTTTTCCAGAGCCTGGCGGAAATTCTCGACCGTCTGCCGGCTATCTTCTGCTACCCAGTAATGGCTGATAAACATCGGCTCTCCCACGTTAACCTGAATTGTGGCCGGAACACCGAAAGGTATATGCGTCCCAAAAAAGGCCAGCGGAGTCACCGGAACATCCAGCCCCTCTTCATGGTAAAGGTTATAGGCCATAGCTGCCGGGCCGTGACGGAAACGGGCCACATAAGGGTTAGGGTCAGCATCATCGAAATGGCCCCGGCCCTGGAGCAGAAC
>CAZDZU010000406.1:0-1886 GCA_964509995.1 uncultured Eubacteriales bacterium
CGATGACATAGAGAAAACCTACGACCGTTCGCTCGAGAGATTTATAGAGATATATAAGAACAAAAAGTGAGCGGCTGAAGAAAAATCTCTAAGGGTCCTGAAAGATTTTATCCCCTGAACTGCATTCGGCCAGAAAAAGCAGGCATAGTTCCCGGCCTGACTCAAAATGGGGGCAGCCACTTCTGCTGGCAGTGAGGGGCGACTTTTATTCTTAATTTCAGATAATGCTTCTCGCCCGAGCACTAAAGAGAATTCACCTGAATTTTAATCCTGCATAGTTAAATTGCTCTCTTTTTATCGAGAAAAGAGGAGTCAAAAATCAGGCCCGAACCTCAGCCTCACGAAGTATGGTCGTGAATGATCCGCCAGCCCTCGGGAAACTTTTTCAGAATCAAAGTAAAAACTCCGCCCTTCTTTTCTTCCTGCACGACAACACTCCACCTGCCCAGGACCAGGGCATAATCTCGGCCCAGGATTTTTATCTCCAGGTCGGAAAAATCGAGCCGGCCCATCTTTTCTCCGGAATAACTCTTTCTATATCTTTCCAGCAGGGTCTCCCAGCCCCGGACCCGGTTGGCTCCAGATTGAAAGGTCAGTTCGTCTGATTTCCAGTAATAGGCCATATAACCTTCAAGCTCTCCCCGGTTCCAGGCATCCTTTTGAAGCTCGAGGGTCTTTAAGATTTCTTCTTTAGCTTCTTCCCCTGCCCAGGCGCAGGCCACAACTGCCAGAATCATCAGACCCGATAGAATCTTTCTCATTGCTTTCTTAAACTCCTTAAAAACATAATACCAGTCTAAATTATCCTGTCAGCCGCTGTCCAACATTTTCACCAACAGGTTTGAAGGTAGACAAAAAACAGGAAAGATTGCCTCGCCCTGGCCGGCCTTAGAATTTAAGCGAGCAACCGTTACGGGCGAAAAGCACGCCGCCAGGGCTTTGCAGCCTTAATAAAGTTGCTGTCTGATTGACATTGTTTTCAGGGTGAATTATAGTCACTCATTCCAGTCAGCGCGGTTTTTGAGCAATAATTTATTTATTGAGGCTGAATCAGATGAAGCTCAGCCCGCTGGAGACGATCGATGTCTGAAAAAACATTTGTGACGACCATCAATTGCCTGGACGGAAGGGTTCAGGAGTGTGTCATCCGCTGGCTTAAGAATCTCTATCGGGCTGATTACGTTGACGTCATTACCGCCCCGGGCCCGGTGAAAATTCTGGCCAGCGGAGAGCCGGAATTTATGGCCAATTCAATACAGGAATGTCTGGCTGTCTCTACCGAAAAACACCGTTCCCCCGCTGTGGCCATCGTGGCCCATCATGACTGCGCCGGAAACCCTCTGCCCCGAGACAAACAGATTGAACAGTTGCTCCAGGCTGGAGACCTCGTCCGCCGTCAGTTTCCGGCCCTGGATATACGGCTGTTATGGGTGGACGAGAACTGGCAGGTCCAGGAAATAAAGGCGAAAGCCTGAAGGCTCCGCCTGACCGCAGAACCGACCAAACTGACGACCGAAAATTCTCTGGCCCTGGTTAACCCCGGCTACCCTGTCTCTCCAAAAATGAAATTCCGCCCGATGATTCCTTCTGATATACTCTATTCGAGCGAGCAAAAGCTATTTTAATTGTTCGCCGGAAGGCTGACTGACCGACCGGCAGCAGCCGGAATGGAGCGCAATATTTGGAGTGCCCGGTCTTATGGAATTTAAAAAAGTCATCGGGCAGCCACTCCAAATGAGTTAAGTCAGACTGAAAGGTAACCGGATGAAAGAGCCAAAACGGGGAAAAGAGAAAGAAAAAGAATCCAGAAAAGAAAACAGGCCGGAGACCGAAAAAAAATTCCCCCATCTTTACGGACCGGTGCCCTCGAGAAGACTGGGCTACTC
>CAZDZU010000407.1:0-1884 GCA_964509995.1 uncultured Eubacteriales bacterium
CCCTGCTGGTGGACACAGCCAGCGGCCAGGAAATAAGCACGGCCGTGGTTAATTACCCCTCGGGACAAGCCGGCATCCTGCTCGACCCCAAGGATCCCAATCTGGCCCGGCAGAATCCGGCCGATTATCTGGAGGCCATGGTCAGGGTGGTCCGGCAGCTTTGCCGCGCGGCCAGAAAAACGAAAGTCGGTTTTTCTCCGGAACAGATAATCGGCATTGGCGTGGACACCACCGGTTCCACTCCCCTGCCGGTCGATAAGAATGGACTGCCGCTGGCCTTTCATGATGAATTCAAGGATAACCTGAATGCTCAGGCCTGGCTGTGGAAAGACCATACGGCTTTTGCCGAGGCTCAGGAAATTACCGAACTGGCTTCCAGAGAACATCCTGAATATCTGGCCAAGTGCGGCGGCGTTTATTCTTCGGAATGGTTTTTCAGCAAAATCCTGCACTGCCTCCGCGTGGATCCGAAGGTGTTTGCAGCTGCTCACACCTGGGTGGAATGCGCTGATTTCATACCGGCCATCATTACCGGCACTCTGGCTCCAGCGAAGATGAAGCGCAGCCGCTGTGCCGCCGGCCACAAGGCAATGTTCAATAAGGAATGGGGCGGCCTCCCGGCCCGGGAATTCCTGAACAAGTTAGACCACAGACTGGGGGAACTGCGGGAGCGGCTTTATGATGAAACCTACACTTCAGACCGGGCAGCCGGTCACCTGACCGGTTCCTGGGCCAGAATGCTCGGCCTCAAACCGGGCCTTCCGGTGGCCGTGGGAGCTTTCGATGCTCACCTGGGAGCGGTGGGCGCTGGAGTGGCTCCCGGCCGATTCGTAAAGATTGTCGGCACCAGCACCTGCGACATCTGTGTCTGGCCGAATGACCGTCCGCTGGCTGACATTCCAGGACTGTGCGGAATCGTTGACGGCTCGGTTCTGCCCGGATATTTCGGTCTGGAAGCCGGACAATCGGCGGTGGGCGATATCTTCAACTGGTTTGTAAATTACATCCAGCCCGGCGGGCCCGAGAAGGGAAGTCACGAGGAGCTGACCAGAAGGGCCGCAACCCTTCTCCCCGGGGAATCAGGTCTGCTGGCTCTCGACTGGAACAACGGCAACCGCACAATTCTGGTGGATCAGAGGCTGACCGGACTTCTGCTGGGCCAAACCCTGCATACCAGGCCGGAGGAGATTTACCTGGCTCTAATCGAAGGCACAGCCTTTGGAGCTCTGACCATCATCAGGCGCTTCCAGGAATACGGAGTGGAAATAAGTGAAGTCATCAACTGCGGGGGAATAGCCGAGAAAAATCCCCTGGTTATGCAGATTTACGCCGATGTTTTCGGCCTGGAAATGAAAGTGGCTCGCTCCTCGCAGACCTGCGCTCTGGGTGCGGCCATGGCCGGAGCGGTGGCCGCCGGCAGAGCAGCCGGAGGCTACGACCGGGTTTGAAGAGGCTCAGGCAGCCATGTGCGGGGTGAAACCAAAGAGTTTTAAGCCCAGGCCAGAATATCACCAGGTTTATCGAGAATTATACTCTCTTTACCGCCAGTTGCATGATGCCTTCGGCACCAGGGACTGGACCGGCAATCTATACCATCTGATGAAAAGCCTGCTGGACATCCGCGACCGCCAGCTGGAAAAGGCCAGGAAGATGAGCCAGACGGTTGCTGGCAGGAAAAAAGCCAGGATTAATAAATAAAGGAATAAAAAAGGAAAATAGAGATGTATGAAGACCTCAAGAAACAGGTCTGGGAAGCCAACCTGAAACTGCTTGAATATGGCCTGGTTATTCTGACCTTCGGCAACGTCAGCCAGGTTGACCGGGAAAAAGGGGTAATGGCAATCAAACCGAGCGGAGTGGCTTACGACCGGATGAAGCCCGAAG
>CAZDZU010000408.1:0-1156 GCA_964509995.1 uncultured Eubacteriales bacterium
CCCCCGGGCCTGTCTCGTCCTTGAACTCTTAAGGGCAGGGCTTTTTCTCTACTGCCCGGGATTTCCGCCGGGGTTTCTGAGGATTGCGGGCATAACTCTTCTTGCCGTCATGGATGAAGCTGGCTGCCATCCACTTAGAACAAGAAACAGAGCAGCTGGAAGCCGGGGCTAAGCACATAATTAGGTGACGGGCGTCTTTTTTTGATGGCCATAAAATATCAGGTTACAGAGCCTGTTTTTTGGGCCGGTCCAGCAGCCAGATAATATTTTGTTCCCGAGTTACGGGATCTCGGTCACTCATCAGGTCCGGCCGGATCAGTGGACAGAATGGTTTTCAGGCCGCGAATGCCGAAAACAGTGGAAATTGGCCGCAAAATGCTTAAAATTTATCAGTGCCCTCCGGCGCTTTAGAGGAGATGTAAGGTGCTGAACCTGATCGAAAGAATTATTCTGACCCTTATTATTCTGGCAACTATGGTTCTGTTCTTTTTTCCGGTTATCAGGCGGGTGCTGATTCTGAGCCGTCTCCAGCCGGCTGCCCGGTTTGATTCCCTGCTGCGAAGATTTTTTTATGCTTTTTCCCGGGTATTCTTGCAGCTCTGCACTCTAAAGAATGAAAGACCCTGGACCGGGGCGGCCCATGTGCTCATTTTTTATGGGGCGCTGGCCTTTGATACTATGACTGTTAACCATGTGATCGAGGGCTATGTTGACGGTTTCTATCTTTTTGGCCATTCCTGGCCCGGCCGGCTTTTCTCAGCTTCGGTTGACCTGTTTTCGCTGACCGTGCTGGCCGGAGTGACTTTTTTTGCGGTCAGAAGATTTCTGTTCAGACCCCGGGCTTATGATACCGGAGCAAGGGATTCGGCCCTGATCTATCTTTTTATTTTCCTGGCTGTCAGCACTTTCCTGCTTTTCAATATGTTCTCTGTCGCCCTTCACCCCGGAGACAAGAGCTGGGCTTTTTTCAGCCGGCTTCTGGCCCGGAGTTTTCTTCCGGCCTCGATTTCCGGCCCGGCTCTGGAACATAACTTAAAGCTTGCTTACTGGCTTCACGCACTGGCGGTTTTTTCCTTCATTTCCTATGTGCCCCATTCTAAATATTTTCATCTGTTTGCCGGCCCGGTGAACCTGCTTTTCCGTAAAAACCAGCCTT
>CAZDZU010000408.1:1166-1881 GCA_964509995.1 uncultured Eubacteriales bacterium
CCAGCCTTCGGCTCAGATGAGGCCGCTCAACCTGGAAACGGCCGAGAATTTCGGAGCGGAAAAAGCCACCGATTTTAGCTGGAAGGATGGCCTGGATGCCATGACCTGCGTTGAGTGCGGCCGTTGTCAGGATGTCTGTCCGGCCTTTCAGAGCGGCAAGACCCTTTCACCGAAAAGGATTGTTTTGAACCTGGAAAAACATCTGCTGGCTGAACATAAAAATATCAGGCGGAACAGAGAGAAGCTGCCGGCGCTGGTGCCGGGAGTGTTCACCGAAGAAGAAATCTGGGCCTGCACCACCTGCGGAGCCTGCCTGCACGTCTGTCCCTTTGATATAGAGCATCCGGATAAAATCCTGAGCCTGCGCCAGAACCTGGTGCTGGGTCAGGGACATTTCCCGGGCGAGCTGAAGAGCTTTTTTCATAATCTGGAAACTTACGGCAACCCCTGGGGACTGCCCCCGGCGAAAAGGACCGAAGTGGCTTCGGAACTTGGAGTGAAAACTCTGGCTGAAAATCCAGAAGCCGAGTATTTGCTCTGGCTTGGCTGTTTTGGCTCTTTTGATGACCGGGGTCGGAAAATTGCGGGAGCTATGGTCAGGATAATGAAAGCTGCCGGCTTAAGGTTTGCGGTTCTGGGAGGGGAGGAACGCTGCTGCGGCGATTCGGCCCGGCGGCTGGGCAATGAGTATCTTTTTCAATCGCTGGCCTTGAGC
>CAZDZU010000409.1:0-1881 GCA_964509995.1 uncultured Eubacteriales bacterium
AATTAATATTCCCCAGGAAGATTAGTCTGTTTATTGACCCCGCCTCTAAACCGACGTTTGAAATGATCCTTGGCCCTAATCGATCAAAGAAAACGTTCCAGGCAAAGATTCCTGCGGCGGGAATGGTTCCAAATTAATCCTCAATTGCTTATTAATTCAGCAGCCGGCCAAATAACGCCAGTTGTCCCGGGGACGTTCTGAACCGCCAATTATAAGCTGCCCCCGCTCACTGGCCGAGGAAAAGCTTCAGGTCGTCTTCAACCGTTCCCACGCCCGCAATGCCGAATTTCTCCACCAGCACCTTCGCCACGTTCGGCGATAGAAAAGCCGGCAAAGTCGGTCCCAGGTGAATGTTCTTCACGCCCAGATAGAGAAGCGCCAGCAGGACAATCACCGCTTTCTGTTCGTACCAGGCGATGTTGTAGGAAATGGGGAGTTTATTGAGGTCATCCAGCCCGAACACTTCTTTGAGCTTCAGGGCAACAACTGCCAGCGAGTAAGAATCATTGCACTGACCGGCATCCAGCACCCGCGGAATGCCGTCGATCTCGCCCAGCCCCAGCTTGTTATATCTGTACTTGGCGCAGCCGGCGGTTAGAATAACTGTGTCCTTCGGCAGAGCCTTGGCGAACTCGGTGTAATACTCGCGGTTCTTCATCCGCCCGTCGCAGCCGGCCATGACGAAAAATCTTCTTATGGCCCCGCTTTTAACCGCCGCCACCACCTTATCGGCCAGCTGCAAAATCTGGTGGTGGGCAAACCCGCCCACAATTTCGCCCTTCTCAATCTCCTGCGGCGGCCGGCAGCGTTTAGCCTGTTCTATGATTTCTGAAAAATCCTTATTTCCGCCCGCTCCCTCCGGAATGTGCTTCAGGCCGCTGAACCCGACCACGCCGGTCGTATAAACCCGGTCCTTATAGGACTCCCGCGGCGGCACCAGGCAGTTGCTGGTCATCAGAATTGGCCCGTTGAAGGTCTCAAATTCTTTATACTGCAGCCACCAGGAGCTTCCGTAGTTTCCGGCAAAGTGCGGATACTTCTTGAAGGCCGGGTAATACTGAGCCGGCAGCATTTCGCCGTGGGTGTAAACATCCACACCGGTTCCAGCCGTCTGCTCCAGCAGCTCCTCCATATCCTTCGGGTCATGCCCGCTGATCAGAATGCCCGGATTATTCCTCACCCCGAGTTCCACCCTGGTAATCTCCGGGTGGCCATAGGTCGAGGTGTTGGCCTTATCAAGAAGGGCCATGGTTTCGACTCCGTATTTCCCGGTCTCCAGCACCAGGGCCACATACTCGTCAACGCTCATTTCCTCATCCAGAGTAGCCGCCAGCGCTTTTTCCACAAACCTGAATATGCCATCATCTTTATAACCCAGCTGCCAGGCGTGATAGGCATAAGCCGAGATTCCTTTAAGCCCGTATTTAATCAGCTCCCTCAGCGACCTTCGGTCTTCGTCCTTTGTGGCCAGCACTCCCACCTGCTGCGCCAGGCCTTCAAGTTCAGTTTCAGTACTTAAGGTCCAGGCTACAGCCGGTATCTTTTCCAGCCCGGCCATATCAACCCCGGCCGGCCTCAGTTCAGCCTTCAATTGCTCACGCCAGGCCACCGCTTCTCTGATTTTTTCCAGGAAAAATTTCCTGTCGAAATTAACATTGGTTACCGTCGAAAAAAGCCCCTCAATCAGGAATCTATCCGTTTCTTCCCGGTTAATCCCCCTCGCCCTGGCCCGCTGATTCAAAATGGCAATTGCTTTCAGCCCGTAAATCAATAAATCCTGCAGGCTGGCGACATCGGCTGTTTTTCCGCAGACGCCTATTTTCGTGCACCCTTTATTATTCAAGGTTTCCTGACACTGGTAACAGAACATGCTCATTAAAG
>CAZDZU010000410.1:0-1861 GCA_964509995.1 uncultured Eubacteriales bacterium
CTGAACAACCTGACCGACAGGTCAGTATTGAATTCAAGGCGGTATTTGCTGAAATCATGGAAATAATGCGAGCCTTCCAGTCCGGTGGTGATGGTTCCCCATTTTTGTTTCAATTCCAGGGTGGCGGCCAGGTTCTCCCGGGCCAGGAATTGTCTGGTCCGGTCAAAAATAGTCTCTTCAAAATAATAAGCCGGTCCCAGGTCAAGGCTGTAAGTTAAGCGAAGCTGCCTTCTGGTCGATTGTGAATAAGGGAAAATGTTGTATTCAATGGCCGGGGATAGTTTGGCTGAAAATTTGATGTTCTGATAGGTGGAACTGGTTACGGTAGCAAAGGTTCCCAGCGACCAGTGTTCACTCAGGCTTTTAGCCACCAGGGCCCGAAAGCTATAACCGTGGGAATTGCTGACGTAGGTCTGGTCTTCATATTCGAAAGAGCCGCGGTAGAAATTCCCGCTCAACGAAAGCCTGATTTTCCATTCTGGTGTCACCCGACTGGCAGAAAAATTTCCGTAAATACTCTGGTAGGAATAACTCTTCTCACCGTTCAGGAAGCTGTTGGCGCTCAGGCTGAACACCCAGAAATTCCAGGGGTCAATAACCGAAGTCGGACGGACCTCCTCTTCCAGTTTGATCTTCAACCTGCCAGCAACAGGCGTTCTGCCGGCCAGGGGCACCAGACCTGTCCTGATAACTTTTATTATTTGTTCTTGCTGTCTTTCGGAAGCTATCCCCGCCGGCCATTCAAGCTCGGTCTGATAGCGTTTCCCGGCCAGTTCATTGAGACCGATAAAGACTATTCTCAGGAGTTTCTGGCCCTCCCGGATTTCTTCACCGATTTCAATGACCACATTGGCTTCGTCCTCGGTTGGGACAAACTCGGCAAAATTGATCTGAGATTTAAGTTCTTCCTGCGATATGGCCATTCCTTTAATAAATACTTTCAGGTTTCTGGCTTCATAGTCTTCATCTCTGGCCTGAGGGCTCAGGATAAGAGGCGCGAGAAAGAAAAAGAGAAGAAACAGAATATGAACTGACGGTTTAATGGCTGCCGCCCGGCCCGTCTCTTTCTCCTGTCGCGATGGCTGGCCCGCGGGCAGGCAGGGCATTTTATCACCGGATAAGGTTCTGCTTTGCTTCCCTG
Organism: uncultured Eubacteriales bacterium; assembly: GCA_964509995.1. Lineage (GTDB taxonomy): Bacteria > Acidobacteriota > Aminicenantia > Aminicenantales > Saccharicenantaceae > Saccharicenans. The sequence continues at coordinate 1,142 of CAZDZU010000410.1, forward strand.
ATCTTATTGCTTTGATGTCCTTCATTAAAGCTCTCCGTTCTGCACTAATTCTTTTGTCCGTCAATCAACCACAATCGAAACACCACCGCTGCTGACTGAGCCGAACCTGGGGTTGACCACGTTGGTGAAAATTGAGCCAAAACTGTAGCTGAAACCGACGGCCAGAAAATAATTGTAACTGGTGGCCAGCAGCTTGCGCTGGAGGATGACTTCTTCCCAGGTGGCCCCGCCTTTGGGCAGGGAAAGCTGGTCATGGATTAACGAGGCTCCGCCAAACAGATAGGCATTCAAGCCCTTGACCAGATTTAAGGAAATCATATTGAAGATTGAAACCTGATGCTTGCTCAGGTCATGAAAATAATGCGAACCTTCGACAGAAGTGCTGATACTTCCCCATTTCTCCCTTATTTCCAGAGTGATGGCCAGAGAATGGCTGAGCAGCGTCTCCTTCGTCTTGTCATAAAGGGTTTCTTCAAAATACTTGGCCAGAGTCGGCCCGACCTTGTACAGGAAGCGCAACTGCCTGCGGGTTGATTCGGAGTAGGGAAAGAGGTCGAATTCGATAGCCGGGGAGATGTTCAGCTGCAGCCGGTGGTTGCTGTAAGTGGAGCTGGAAATCGAATAGAAGAAGCCGGTCGACCAGTGTTCTCCCAGACTCCGGACATAAAGACCGCTGCCGCTGTAACTTCGGGTGCTGGACTCGAGGTTCAGGTCTTCATA
>CAZDZU010000411.1:0-1860 GCA_964509995.1 uncultured Eubacteriales bacterium
GCCCCGACCGCCACCCCCCGGAGTTCTGCCGGCAATGACAGTCTAACTTATGTGGTGAAGGCCGGTGATACCCTGTACCAACTCTCCAGAAACTTTGGCCTCAGCGTGGAAAAGATAAAAAAGGACAATAACCTGAGCAGCGATGTCCTGGTTCCCGGACAAAAATTGATCATCAAAAATAATTAAAAATACAGGCCCGTTTATATAACCGAACAGGAGGGTCAAGAATGAGATTTTACCGTAAAAAGACTCTTATCCTTCTGTCTCTATGCTGGCTGGTGCTGGGAAATCTCCACCTTCGGGGCGAGGACAAGGTCAGCCAGCTGGATAACAGGTTGCTCATCCAGCTCACGGCCGTCAGGGATTCCCTGGACGGGGTGCTCGGCCTGGCCGTCAAAGACCTGACCACCGGCCGGACTTTTTCCCTCAACGAGAATGAAATTTTCCCTCAGGCCAGCTCAATTAAAATAGCCATTCTGCTCGAAGTTCTGAAACAGGCTGAAGAGAACCGCCGGCGCCTGGATGAGTTTGTCGACCTGAAACCTGAAAGCAAGGTAGGAGGCGGCCCCATCTTGAACTATCTCGGCCATCCCTCGCTTAAAATTTCAATTCAAGACCTCTGCGTTTTAATGGTTGTTCTTTCCGATAATACAGCCACCAATCTGCTGATCGACCGGGTGGGAATGGAGGCGGTTAACAATCGACTTGCCTCCCTGGGACTGAAGCAGACCCGGCTGCGCAGGAAAATGATGGACCTCAGGGCCGCTGAAGAAGGCCGGGAAAATATTTCCACGCCCGGGGAGATGATGACTCTGCTGGAAAGGGTCTGGCGGGGAAAAGTTCTGGGGGCTGAATACCGTCAGCTGTTCTTCGATTTGCTGGCTCTGCCCAAGGACAGCCCGCTGCAACAGGCAGTTCCGGAAGGGGTCACCGTGGCCGATAAGCCCGGAGAACTGGAGGCAGTGCGCTGCGATTCCGGAGTGGTTTTTCTGAAAAAGAGACCCTACATCATCTGCCTCATGACCACCTTCCTGGCGCCCTCTGAAGACGGGAATGCTGTCCTGAGAAAAATTGGACGGCTGGTTTACAATCACTTTGACCGGCTGGAAAGGTCCAGCGAGTACGGGCGGATAATCTCCGAAAGATGAAAACAATCGTTACCAGTCGGGGATGGCCGGTTCCACCCCCAGGCCCGGTTTATCCGACAGCAGCCAGCGATCGCCCTCCAGAGTTAAGCCTCTGAAGGGGTCGTTATTTATCAGTATATTTCCGTCAAGGTCAGCATAATCAAAGAGCGGAGTCAGCGTGGCGGCGGCCGCTATGGCCAGGCTGCTTTCGATCATGCAGCCGATCATCAGCTTCAGTCCATGGGCCCTGGCCACAGCCACCAGGCGCAGCGCTTCCTGCAGTCCCCCGCACTTCATCAGCTTGATATTTATCCCGTGAAAAGCCGAAGCCAGGGCCGGCACATCCTGAATTTTGTGGACGCTCTCGTCGGCCATGATGGGAATCTTAACCCGATCCTTAAGCCAGCGATGGTCTTCCAGGTTGTCGGCCGGCATCGGCTGTTCTACAAATTCCACTCCCCGGTCAGCCAGCCAGTTTATCATCTCCAGCGCCTGCTGGCGGTCTTTCCAGCCTTCGTTGGCATCGACGATGAGCGGCCGGTCGGTCACCGCCCGTATGCCTTCAATGTGTTTTTTATCATCGGCCACCCCGACTTTAATCTTGAGCCTCCTGAAAGCCGGAACCGATTCAACCGTCTTCTGCATTACCTCCACTGTATCTATACCGATGGAAAAAGTTGTGGGCAGAGTTTTATTGCGGTCGAGGCCAAAAAATCTATAAAGGGGTATACGG
>CAZDZU010000412.1:0-1847 GCA_964509995.1 uncultured Eubacteriales bacterium
GCCGAAGATGTCGATGTTGTCCCAGCCTTCCTTGTTATCGCCCCGCGGAGGATAATAATTTATACGAACTGTATGGTAGAAGTTGCCATAAAGCTCCGGATAAGCTTCGGGCTGCAGAATATATTCCAGCGACCCGAGTTTGCTCTCTTCCTTGGTCTTGAATGAATCCGGGTCATCCAGGACTTCCCCGTCCCGGTTACCCAGGATGTTGGTCGAAAACCAGCCGTGCAGCCCCAGAAGCCTGGCTTTCAGACCGGGGGCGACGATGGTCTTCATCAGGGTCTGCCCCGTCTTGAAATCTTTGCCGGCTATGGGCACATTGTGATTTCTGGCCAGTTCAACCATGGCCGGAATATCAACAGTCAGGTTCGGGGCACCGTTAATGAAGGGGATCCCCGACTTGATGGCGGCATAAGCATAGACCATGCTGGGAGCGATGGCCGGATGGCTTTCCTTCATGGCCTTTTCCAGAGATTCCGCTGACTGATGAACCGGGTCTGGCTTGAGATAAACCTCCGTGCTGGCACACCAGATCATAACCAGCCGGCTGAGCGAATTTTCCTGCTTGAATTTCTTTATATCATCCATCAGCTGAAGAGCCAGTTCGTACTTATTAGCCCCGGTTTTCTTGTTTGGGCCGTCCAGCCTTTTAACATAATTACGGTCAAAAACGGCCGGCATGGGCTTAATACGCTCCAGCTCTTTCCTCACCGGCTCCAGGTGTTCCTTCCCGAGCACTCCAGCCTTGAGCGCTACCTCATAGGCGTTGTCGGGGAAAATATCCCAGCCGGCGAAAACCAGGTCATCCAATTCGGCCAGCTCCACAAAATCTTTTATCCTTGGAACTCTCTTTTCAGTCCTTTTGCCCAGCCTGATCGTTCCCATCTGGGTAAGAGAACCGAAAGGTTTGCCCAGTCCCTTTCTGGCCAGCAGGACCCCAGCCATGAAGGTAGTGGCCACAGCCCCGATCCCTGGAATCAAAACTCCAAGTTTGCCTTCCGGGTGTCTGATTTCAATCTTTTCTTTCATCACCGCCTCCTGAATACAAACTCAGAGAATAAAAATATTAAAAAAATAATACTTTTGCTGTTTTTTTAGCCAGCCTTAAACTTATCACACCGCCTCTAATCATTCAAGTTCTCAGGAATTCGGACCGTTGATTTTTTACTCCTTAAAAAATATAATTGCATCTATGGTCAGCTATATAAACAAAGGATTCAGACTGCTTCCGAGAAAACTTATAATCCTTGTTCTGGAAATCTTCGACCGTTTTTCTTTTTTCCTGGTCCGGATGAAAATCAGTCCCAATATCCTCAGTCTTCTGGGGCTGGTGGCCGGCCTGCTGGTGGGACTGTTCTTTGCCTTTGGCCGGTGGGGCTGGGCCCTGGTCTTCCTGGTTATCTGCGGAATGTTTGATATTCTGGACGGCAAGGTGGCTACCAACAGCAACCGCCGAACCGTTTTCGGTGCGGTGTTCGATTCCAGTCTTGACCGCTACTCCGAGTTCGGGATCTATCTTGGCCTGGGCTTTTATTTCGGGCCTCACCGGATCCTCTGGGTCCTGGCCCTGGCTTTCCTCGGCTCAACCATGGTCAGCTATACCAAAGCCCGGGCTGAAAGCCTGGGCATTAGCTGCCAGCTGGGGATCATGCAGCGGGCCGAAAGAATGGTTCTGTTGATTATCGGGACCCTGTTAGTTCTGATTATCGGCCGTCCGGACACGATCATGACTGCCGTCATAATCATTCTGGCGGTGGTCTCGAACCTGACAGCGATCCAGAGAATTGCCCACGTTTATCGCGTTGAAAAGAAGAAAGCAACTACGGAGAAGTGAAAAGCGGGGGGAG
>CAZDZU010000413.1:0-1831 GCA_964509995.1 uncultured Eubacteriales bacterium
ACCTCATCCTCACTCCCGCAAAAACAGCCAGTTTGCGCGCAGAGTACCATTTTCTTGAGCTTGATGAGCTAAAGACGCCTGGTATTTTCCCGGCAAGGCTGTCCGACGGGATATTACCGGTTCTTCCGGCCGGCGCCTCGGCCATGAGATTGATTTAACATTCAGCAAGAGGATCTCTCGCTGGCTGGAAGTCATGAGCGGCATCTGCTTTTTTTCCCCTGGCAAGTATGTTAAGAACACGGGCCAGAGCTCGCCTGCCAGGTGGTACTTTCTGGAGACAACTTTTCATTTTTAATCATTTTTTGGCCAGGCAGTTAAATCCTGGGATCAGCGGCGGAGAAAAATCCAGCTTTACGGCCTGAACCAAACTCTGTCAGTTATATGTTACTTAATCCAGCGGCGGTATATGTTGTAAAGGCTCGAAGCAAAAAGCCCGAGGCAGAAAGCCCCTAGCACCAGAAAATCCAGCCACAGCGGCAGGGCATTTCCGGCATTTACAGCCCCATGGAGAAGGTCGGCTCCATAGGTAAGCGGAAGAACATAGGAAAGCGGTCTTAATAAAACCGGTAACTTGCTCACCGGGAAAAACAGTCCGCACAGAAAAATCATCGGGAAGCGAAAAAAATTGGAAAAAGTCTGGGCTTCGAACACCTCGCTCACCGCCACGGCGATGAAAAGGCCAAGGAAGGTTGAAGACACAGCAATAAGAACCACTGCCGAGACAAAATAAATCCAGTTAATAGAGCCCAGGTCAGCGATGAAGCCAGCCATCAGAACCGGCACAAATGCGTTTACCACACCGAACAGAATGGCGCCCGAAGTTTTAGCCAGCATCAGCCTCTCAAGAGATATGGGGGCCAGCAGCAGTCTTTCGAACGACCGGTTTTTTTTCTCAAAAGTCACGGTCACCGCTAAGAGCGAAGTGGTCCCGAAAAGAACTGACAGCCCAACCACACCCGGCAGAAGACTCATCAGGCTGGGAAACCCGCCTCCCGACCTGATAAAAAACGCTCCGGTCCAGGCTAAGGGGAAAATTATCCCCCAGCTTATGTTGGGTGGCTTCAGATAATAAGTGTGCATGTCCTTGAGCAGGATATTCCAGAAAGCAATCCAGGCGCCGCTCTCAAAGAACGTCCTTCTCTGGCTTTCTGCCTTATCCATTTGCCCGCTCCTTTTTTTCTCTCTCCTTTCTCATCTGTTCGGCTTCAATTCCGGTAATCTCGACAAAAACTTCTTCTAAGGAGGGATTAAGCCTTCGGGCTTCTAAGATTCCACAGCCCTGCTCTTCAAAAAACCAGACCAGCGGCCCGACGGCTACAGGTTGGGAAGACTTTACTCGCAGCTCGCGGCCATCCAGCAGTTCAAACCCGAGTTCAGGGAAGACCGAGCGAAATTTTGCCTCTACTTCAGCCGGCCTTTGCACCTCCTCGGAAAAGCTTATCAGCAGGCTGTACTGACCTTTTAGCGGCTGGAGCAAATTCTCGAGGGTATCCACTCTGACAATCCGGCCGGAGACGATAAAAGCAATTCTTTCACAGAGGCGCTCCGCTTCTTCGATGTAATGAGTGGTCAGAAAAATGGTGGTCCCGGTGCGGTTCAGCTCTGAGATCAATTTCCGGATTTGCCTGGCGCTGGCCACATCGAGACCGGTGGTCGGCTCGTCCAGGAAAAGTATTTTCGGCCAGTGAATAAGGGCAGCGGCAATGGTCAGTTTGCGCTTCATTCCCTTTGAATAATCGCCAAACTTCCGGCCGGCCGCTTCACTGAGAGCAAAAAATTCCAGGAGCTCCCGGGCCCGGCTCTCCCGCTCGGTCTTTTTAAGACCGTAAAG
>CAZDZU010000414.1:0-1822 GCA_964509995.1 uncultured Eubacteriales bacterium
GGATAGGAAATTTGAAAGCTGCGGGCCAGCCCGGCTGACAGCTTCCGCAGCCGGGCTCTGATTTCTTCCTGTTTTTCTGAAGGCCCGACCCGGAACCTTTCCGGATTAGCGGCCACTTTATCTGGAAATTCGTCGATGGTATCCATGGCCACCAGCAGTCGCAGGTCGCGGTTGGGAGTGGAAAAATCCTCCCAGGGTCCGGATGCCAGAAAGATGCCGGCCCCGGAGGGCATCGGTATTACCTGTCCGGGATGAGCCCTCATATATTTCTCCCCGTTCTCCACCGATTCCACCCTGACCAGGAGCTGTTCGTAAAGAGCCTGAAATAATTCCCTGAGGGCGGTTTCCGGGTCCAGGGGCCGTGGGTTGATCAGTTTTTCCATCCGGCTATAAAAATGCTCTGGTTCCAGTCCCCTCTGTTCAAGGGAATATAGCCCGTAATCCTGGCTTTCCTGGATTTCGCGGCTGGAAAGCAATCTTAAACTGCCGGAAGTCCTGAGAAGCGGCCTGAAGGCCTTAAACCCTGGTTCCCCCACCACTTCCGAAGTGGCAAAAAGAAAATTCCCTTTCCAGAACCGCTTTATCCCGACCGTTCCGTCGGGCTGGGCGTCAACCGCCAGCAGGACGCCAGGTCTAGATTCGGTCTGCACCTCCCAACGAACTATTACCAGAGTATGACCATAAGGGTCGGCAAAAACAGAACCGGGCTTGAGGGCTTCCCTGGTCAGAGGCAAGGGAAAATAATCAGAATTCTCGTCATCCAGAGCCGTCCGGCCGGTACCGGAATGAACTGTATCCATGACCAGCCGCATCAGCCGGGAAAATTTTTTAACCTCATCTGCCCGACCGGCAGGGAGTTCGTTGTGAAACCAGCGTCCGGGCAAGGGGGGCGATGACAGCGACCCACGAGAACATTCATGGAAACCAAAGGGCAGACGCATCTTCCAGGCAAAGTAGGCACGCAAAAAAAACGGATTGTCAGCGCAGTCGGGTTTCAGTTTCAGAAAATTGTCTTCGTCCTGCCCGAGGTGATTGTGAAGGAAATTATCTCCAGGACGGTTGAGGACTGAATTCAGGTCGGGCCAGGAATCCTTTTCTCCGGAAGTCAGAAACAGTGCTTCCAGCCAGGCCGAGAACAGATTTTCCTGGCTTCTGTCCCAGTCCTTTTCGGATTTCCAGAAAACGTTCGTTTCAGGCAGTCCCGGCCCGCCGGCTTCGACCGTGGTTAAAATCGATTCGACCGTCCTTTTACCCAGAAGCACTTCCAGCCGGTATCGTCCCGGCTCGCCGGTCCTCCCCTCCCACCAGGACCAGAAGGGAGGGCCTCCTCCCCGCTTTTTTCGCTCCAGCTTTAATTTCTTTCCGTCTTCTCTATGGAGATTAATCTCCAGCCGGTCGGCGGCTGTTTCTTCTTCTGCCACGGCCAGCAAACGGAAATCGGAATTCGGTCTTAACCGGGCTGGCGAGACAAGCACGGTCACATCAGCTACCTCGTTTTTTGTATCTGCCCGGTTCACCAGAAATAGCCCGGTCAGAAAGGCAGCCACAATGAGCGGAACAAAAAATCTTTTGTGATAAGACGGCCGCTTCAGGACAATTTTCATAGGCCGGAACACCTCTCTGACCGCAGGGAAGGCTGATCCTTCATTCTTCCTGATTCATTTAATTATAATGATTAATGCTGGAAATTCCATCCTTAAAAGCCAGCGAGGAAAAAGGTTGCCGTCCGCACAGGAAGGGTCAGGCCTGGTCAGTCTTTCATTTCTTTCGGCACCTGAAGTAAAATAAGCAGGCAGGAGGTCATATGAAAAGACGAGTTCTC
>CAZDZU010000415.1:0-1809 GCA_964509995.1 uncultured Eubacteriales bacterium
GTCTTATTACAGTTGCCATCATGATCAGCGCGGCCTGCAGCTCAGCGCCAGAAAAAACGTTGCTGGATAAATATTTCAATGCGGTTTCCATGAGGGATAATCAGACCATGGCCGCGATGGCCTGGAAGCCTCTGGATATAGATTATGCCAGCTTTGCCATCCTCGAGGTCACTCCTGAAAAAATTGAGCCGGTGAATCTGCCCGCCCTGAATGAAAAAGAAGCCGAGGCAAAAAAGAAAGTGGATGATCACATCGGACCGGTAGTTGATGCTAAAGATGCCCTCGACGCAGCCAAAGACGAACTGGACAACGCCAGGACCTCAGCCGCCCGGGCAGCCCTGAAGAAGAAAGTTGAACAGCTTCAGGCAAAATATGATGAAGAGTACAATATCCATAAAGAGCTGCAGAGAATGTACGGCGAAGCCAAAGATGCCGCAGCCAAAGAAGAACAGATTACCCTTTTCTCCCTGGGTTTAAAGAGCCTGCCGGGAATCCGGAGCCTCAACGGCGATGTTCACAGGAAGGAGCTGGTTATCAACGTTAAAAACAAAGCCGGGGCCGAGAGAAAGTATAAAGTCGAAATGAGAAAATATGTCCTGAAGGACGAAACCGGCAAGGTAGCTTATAACGGACAGTGGAAGGTCATTGAATTCGTACCGGTCAGCTAAAAGACTCTAAAGGCTTAGCCGGCTTACAAAATCATCATTTAGTGTTATTGACTTTTTGTGATTTTCAGCTATAAATAATCTTTCCTGCGGTCTGGAAAAGGGGCCGTTAGCTCAGAGGGAGAGCACCGGCCTTTTAAGCCGGGTGTCGCTGGTTCGAGTCCAGCACGGCTCATTTGCGCCCCTGTCGTCTAGCCCGGCCTAGGACATCGCCCTTTCAAGGCGGCAACACGGGTTCGAATCCCGTCGGGGGCGCTTTTTCATTTTAAATTAAGGAAACGGGGCAGAAGTCATCATTTAAGAAAATGATGGGGCTGGGTAAATTTAATCGAGAGTGAAGCCTTTTTCTGTGATAAGACGCAGGCAGGCTTCAACTTCGTCCTCTCCGTACAGGACCCCGCGGTTTTGTTTTATTTCTTCCAGAGCCCGGTCAATCCCGAAGGCCGGCCTGTAGGGACGATGTGAGGACATGGCTTCCACCACGTCGGCCACGGCCAGAATCCGGGCTTCAGGCAGAATCTCTCCATCTTTCAGCCCGTTGGGATAGCCGGAGCCGTTTATCCTCTCGTGATGCTGAAGGACAATGTCAGCTATGGGCCAGGGAAACTCGATATTCTTCAGGATTTCATACCCGGCCTGGGGATGGGTCTTGATGATTGTATATTCCAGTTCGGTCAGCTTGGTGGGTTTGCTGAGAATTTCTGAAGGCACGTAAATTTTGCCTATGTCATGTATTTCAGCGGCCAGCTTCAATCCTTCCACTCCGGCTTCGGAAAGACCCAGTTCCAGGGCGATGCCTTCGGCCAGCTTGGCCACCCGCCGCTGATGACCGGCGGTGTAGGGATCCCGCATTTCAATGGTGGTGGAAATGGCCTGAACCGTTCCCTGCAAGGCTCGCTGCAACCTGGCCCAGCTGTCCTGCAATTCTTTTTCGGCTTTTTTTCGGGAGGTTATGTCGCGGAAAACAATGACCTGGCCCGGGCCGACACCCCTGTCCAGCGGCATTGGCGCGGCGGTTTGCTCGACCGGAATTTCCCGCCCGGCTCTGGAAATCAGGACAGCCTCCCGAAGTGAAAAAGGTCCAGTCTCAGGATACTGGTCGTTATGGTTTTTCAGGCGGAATACCTGTTCGAATTTATGGCCC
>CAZDZU010000416.1:0-1807 GCA_964509995.1 uncultured Eubacteriales bacterium
GTCATGGCGAAGCTAGAGCAGCTGGTTTTTTTCAGCGGTAATCTGACCTATGGCTGATAGCGGGCGCCCGAAGCGACGGTAGAATCTTTCGGCCAGGGAGGGGAATTCCTGCCGGCTGACCGTAAGTAGCAGGCAGTAATCCTCGCCCCCGGCGGCAGCCACTGCTTCTATGTTCCAGCCCAGTCTCCGGGCGCATTTTTTCAGAGCCGGGGAAACGGGCAGGGTTTCCAGATGGATTTTTGCCCCGCAGCCAGAACGTTCCATTATTCTCCGCAGGTCGGAATCAATCCCGTCAGAGACATCCATCATGGCCCGGACTTCAGGTTGCCTGGCCAGAAACCAGCCTTCCTCCAGATGGGGGCGCGGCCGGTAATGACGTCTTATCAGGTACCTTTCATCCGGACTGAGATTTGAAGACGGCGTTTTTTGAAGAATTAATCTCAGGCCGCCCTCGGAGTCTCCCAGGTCGCCAGTAACAGCTACTACATCTCCGGGCCGGGCTCCCGACCGGTACTTAATATATTTCCCTTCGGCCTCGCCGGCCACAGCCACGTTTATGACCACCCCGTCTTTAGAACTGGTGGTGTCGCCCCCCAGAAGATGAATCCCGGTCTGGCGGCTGAGCTGCTTCCAGCCCCGGAAGAAGTCGTCGAGCCAGGAAATAGCCGTGTTTTCAGGAATGGCCATCGACAGGAAGGCCCACCGCGGTCGCCCTCCCATGGCTGCTATGTCGCTGAGGTTGACGGCCAGCGACTTATAGCCGAGGTCCAGGGGAGAGATCTCCTCGCTTATGAAATGAACCCCGTCTATTAACAGGTCTGTGGTAACCAGAAGTTTTTTCGGGCCTTTCCATGATATGACCGCACAGTCATCCCCGATCCCCAGCACCCGCGGGGGCAGATTTTTCACGAAGCCGGGTGAAAAGCGGGCGATGAAACCGAATTCTCCCAGGTCTTCGATTTTAAGTTTTTTTCTATCATTCATGCCTTTCTCCTGCTTCAGGCTTTCAGTACCGCCTGTAACCCGGTGTCAATTTGCGTCTGAAACCTGGAATAATCTTTCATTATTAGATTATTTTACGGGTATTAATGCCTGCGGCCATTGCTACCGTCTGGTAACCTTTTGTTATTATCGGATCCGCTCCGGTCTTTAATAGCATGGTTAATACTTTTTCGCCCGCCTGGCTTCAGCAATCAGAGCGCGAAGCCTCCGGGCAGCCTGCTCCGGGTCGGGAGCGGCGCAGATGGCCGAGACCACAGCCACCCCGTCGGCACCGGCTCTGATGACTTCGGACACATTGTTCTCATTCAATCCGCCGATGGCCACCAGCGGCCGAGAGGTCAGCTGCCGGGCCCGGGCCAGGCCTTCCAGTCCCCAGGCCGGTCCGGTATCAGTCTTGGTGGGCGTGGGAAAGATGGGGCTTATGGCCAGGTAATCAACAGGCAGATTCAGAGCCTTCTGCAGCTGGTCGGGATTCTCCACTGAAAGGCCAATGATGGCTTCAGGGCCCAGGTGTTTCCGGGCCGCTTCGGCCGGCAGGTCATTCTGACCGAGGTGGACCCCGGATGCTCCGGCGGCCAGGGCCACATCCAGACGGTCGTTTATTATCAGTGGAATCCCGGGCGGCAGTATTTTTTTAATGGACAGGGCCAGTTCCAGATATTCCCGGGAGGAACACTCTTTTTCTCTGAGCTGAACGACCGAAACACCGCCGGCTACAGCCTTCCTGATTACCTCGGTCAGAGGCCGGTTCCCGGCCAGGCGGCGGTCGGTGACCAGATAAAGACTCAGGTCGAGCAGTTGGGCC
>CAZDZU010000417.1:0-1801 GCA_964509995.1 uncultured Eubacteriales bacterium
GGTTGATCTGGATTTCCCTTTCCCGGCCGCCCCAGACCTCGACTGAGGCCACACCCGGAACTCTTTCCAGGCGGTAGGTCATCTGCTCGTCGATGATTTTCCGGACCTGGATGGGGTCGAGTTGGGTCAGAACACCGAGCATCAGAACCGGCATCTGGGCCGGGTCAAATTTTCTCAGGGTCGGCCTCTGGACCTCTTCCGGAAAACGGCCGATGATTCTATCAATTCTTTCCCTGATGTCGTTGGCTGCCTCTTCCAGGTCAGTTCCCCAGGCGAACATGACCCTGACCGTGCTTGATCCCTGGGAAGAAACAGAATAAATTTCTTCAACTCCTGGAACCGAGCTCAGGGCTTCTTCAATCGGCCTGGTTATGATCTGCTCCATCTCTTCCGGGGCCGTGTTGCCGTAGGAGGTTGAAACATTCAGAGTCGGATAGGTGATATCGGGTATAAGGTCAATCGGGATGCGGCTCAGCGAAATAAATCCCAGAACGATGACCACCAGGGTCAGCATTATTACAAAAATGGGTCGCTTTATCGAAAATTCAGATAGACTCATCATCCCCTCCAGCTTAAATTAAAAAGTCCGGGGTCATGGCTCATCTCCCCGGACCCGCCGGACGCACCGGCCGCGGTTGATTTTCCCCGGGCCTGGCAGGCTCGGGCAGAATGATGCCCATGCCGTCCTGGAGCAGATGCTGCCCGAGAGTTACCACATAACCCTGAAGGTCGGCCGGCTCCAGTATCTCGGCCCTTTCGCCCTCGATGATGCCGATTTTGACCGGGATAAAAGAGGCCTTTTTATTTTCCAGGTCAGCCAGAAAAACTCCCTGCCGGTCTCCCCTGGTGACCACGGCCCCGAAAGGCACCAGTCTGGCCTTATCCCTTCTGGAAAACTCAATTTCGGCGTTGATGAACATGCCCGGTTTGAGGGTGCCGTCTTCGTTGGGAATGTCAATTTCCACCCGGGCCTGTCTTGAAGTTTCTTTCAGCAGCGGCGCCACCCGGACTACACGGCCGTAAAATTTCCGGCCGGGGAAAACTGTCGAACTGACCTCAACCGGCTGTCCGACCTGAATCCGGAAGTACTCCTTGTCAGTAGCAAAAATCACCGCTGTTATCGGCTGCAGTTCGACGATGGAGATAATCGGCGTGTTGGCGGAAAGCAGGGCCCCCTCATCGACAAATCTCTCTCCAACGTAACGAACTTCGGCTCCAGATTCCCAGGTGGCGATGATCCGGGTGTAGGAAAGCCTGACTCTGGCGGTTTCCAGGGCGGCTTCCCGGTTGGCCACCTGCGCTTCTGAAACTTTATAGGCCGATTCTCTTGAAGAGTACTGGGCCCGGGCTGTGTCCAGCTGGCTGTCAGAATAAATTCCCCGCTGATGGAGTGTCTGGGCTCTTTCAAAATCTTTCTTGGCCAGCTCCAGGGCACTTCGAGCTTCCTCAAAATTGGCCCTGGCCACCTTGAGGTCGGCTTCGGCCTGAAGGACCTGTTGCCGGTACTCTTCATCATCCAGCTGGGCCACCACCTGACCCCGGATTACCCTATCGCCAATGTTAACATATAGCTTCTTCAGCTTGCCCGAAACCTTGGGGGCCATGGCAAACTGTGATTTCGGAATCAACGTTCCGGAAAACTGGCCCAGGTCGCGAATGAGACCGCTTTCCACCGGGCTGACGGCCACGGCCACGGCTGCCTGACGCATCCCGTTGGAAGTGCTTTTCTTAAAAACGGCCGTGCCCACTCTCCAGAGCAAAAGTATAACCAGTAAGGCTACTATCAGCCAGACTATCTTCT
>CAZDZU010000418.1:0-1774 GCA_964509995.1 uncultured Eubacteriales bacterium
AAAAAGAAAAGGAAAAAACCATGACCGCCAGAGTTTTTATCCGGCAAAGAATACATCTGCTCGGCCTGGCAACGCTGATGCTGCTAATTTTTCAATTCACCGCGCGGGACGGCTCGCCCGGCCAAAATAAAAACCGGCCAGCCGACCGGCAAAAGCAGGCCGCCCCGGCTCCAGTCCAGCCGGTCGTCATCCCCGAGCCCCTGCTGACGGTGGCCGAGAAGAGCAATTTCACCGCCACATCCAGATACCAGGAAGTAATTGACTTAATCTCGGAACTTCAAAAACTCAGCCCGAATCTGGTAGTTCAGGATATCGGGCTGACGGCTGAAGGGCGGCGCATTCCGATGCTGATACTCAGCAATCCACCCGTCCACAGCCCTCTGGCTGCCAGGAACCTGAACAAGACTATCGTTTACATTCAGGCTAATATTCACGCCGGAGAAGTGGAGGGCAAGGAAGCTTCACTGATGCTGGCCAGAGAAATCCTGATGCTCCCTGCCCATCCCTATCTGAACAACCTGGTGGTGCTGATCGTTCCCAACTTCAATGCCGACGGCAATGAAAGAATCAGCCCCGAAAACCGTCGCCAGCAGCCGGGACCGGAACGGGGAGTGGGTGTTCGCCAGAACGCCATGAACCTGGACCTCAACCGAGATGCGGTCAAGCTGGAAAGTCCGGAGATGAAGGCGGTGGTTACCAATATCCTCAATCGCTGGGACCCGGCTCTCATTGTCGACTGTCACACGACCGACGGCGCCTACCACGAAGAAACTGTTACTTACTCCTGGCCGCTCAACCCAAATTCCGACCCTGAACTCCTGTCCTATCAGCGGGATAAAATGCTGCCGGCCATCGTCAAGGCCATGAAAGAAAAATACAATACCCTGGCTGTCCCCTACGGAATGTTCCGTGACTGGCGCGACCCGTCCAAAGGCTGGGTTACCTTCGAACCGCAACCGCGCTATTTTACTAACTATGCCGGGCTGCGCAACCGGCTGTCAATTCTGGACGAAAATTACGTCCATGCCGATTATAAAACCAGAGTAATGAGCTGCTTTTACTTCCTGAAAGCCATCCTGGATTACTCCTCCCTCAAAGCTGCCGAGATCCAGAAGCTGGTGGCGGAAGCTGACCGCCGGACAATCCAGCTCGGTCTCAATCCCGGGGACAGGAGCTTTGCCCTTGAATACGACCTCCAGCCCCTGCCCGGGCCGGTGACCATCAATGCTTATGAACTGGAAGTAATCGAAAGACAGGGCGGCGGCTTCCCCCAGTTAAAACCAACCGACCGTAAAAAGCCGGTCACCGTTCCCTACTTTGCTGATTACCGGCCGAAAAGAAATGTGTCCTTCCCGGCTGCCTACCTGATTACTGTCCCCGACCCGGAAATAAAACAGAAATTGCTGGAGCACGGACTGCTGGTTGAATACCTGACCCACGAGGTCAGCCTGGAAGTTGAAATTTTTACCCCCAGAGAACTCAAGGGGGCAGAAAGGCCATTCCAGGGACATCGTCTGAACCAGATAAAGGGCGAGTACAAAAAAGAAACCAGGAAATTCCCGGCCGGAACCCTGCTGGTCAGAACCGCTCAACCCTCAGGTTTTCTGGCCGCTTACCTGCTGGAACCGGAAAGCGACGACGGCCTGGTCGTCTGGAACTTCTTCGACCGTCACCTGGCCGGCCAGTGGCAGAGGGGCTTCTCCGAACTTCCTGTTTACCGCCTGCTCCAGCCGGTCAACCTGTCGGCCGTTAGTTTAAGTCGTTAAATAAAAAG
>CAZDZU010000419.1:0-1773 GCA_964509995.1 uncultured Eubacteriales bacterium
CTCAAAATCTTCGAACGCTTTGAATTCCGTTACATGAAAAAAATGATTGAGGCCGGTTATCGGGACGCCGGCACTCTGGAGAAAAGAATAAAAGCCTGTGAGGACTGGTTGAAAAACCCTCGCCTGCTGAAAAGAGATGCCGGGGCAGAATATGCCGCTGTCATCGAAATAGACCTGGGCGAAATCAAAGAACCGATTCTGGCCTGTCCCAACGACCCCGATGATGTCAGACTGCTTAGCGAGGTCGCGGGCGACAGGATAGATGAAGTATTTATCGGCTCCTGCATGACCAACATAGGTCATTTCCGGGCTGCGGCCAGGATTTTCGATAAAGCCTGTTATCCAGCAACCCGTATCTGGCTGACCCCGCCTACCAGAATGGATTATACCCAGCTGATGAAAGAGGGACTGTTTGCTACCTTTTCTCAGGTGGGAGCCAGAGTAGAAATACCGGGCTGCTCACTCTGTATGGGCAATCAGGCCCGGGTCAGACCGGGGGCAACGGTCCTTTCTACCTCAACCAGGAACTTTGATAACCGGATGGGGGATATGGCCCGGGTATATCTTGGCTCAGCCGAACTGGCGGCCATTGCAGCTGTGGAAGGACAATTGCCGGCGGTCGATAGATACTTTGCCGTCATGAATGAAAAAATCATCCCCTATTCTGAACAGATATACCGGTATCTGGAATTTCACCGGATGCCTGACTTCAGTTTGAGTTATATTTGATAAGAAGGACTAAAATGATGATCCAACTCGACGGGAAAAAAGCTCTGGTAACGGGAGGTTCTCGGGGAATAGGACGGGCAACCGCCCTGTTGCTGGCTGAAGCCGGAGCCGACGTGGCCATCCATTATCAAAAAAATGAGGCCGCAGCCAGCGAAATTAAAAGGTTGATCGAGGAAAAGGGTCGGGAAGCCCTGCTCTGTCGGGCTGAGATTGCCAGCCGGAATCAGGTGGAGAAAATGGTGGCTGAAATAGGCAAGCGCTGGGCTCGAATTGATATTCTGGTCAATAATGCTGGCATCTGGACCTACGGGGAGATGGGAGACCTGCCCGAAGAAGTCTGGAGAGAGACCATGTCCGTTAACCTGGACGGGGTTTTTTACGTCACTAATGCTGTCGTTCCCTGGATGAAAAAGCAAAAACAGGGCTGGATCGTTAATGTAGCCTCCACTGCTGCCGTCAGGGGAGAAGCTTTCCATTCACATTATGCGGCCAGCAAGGGGGCATTACTGGCCCTGACAAAGTCCCTGGCAGTGGAGCTGGCGCCTCACAATATAAGAGTAAACTCCGTGGCTCCCGGCTGGGTTGATACCGATATGTGCGTTGAGGTCTTCTCAGACCCGGAATTCAGGGAGAAGGTAAGACAGTCAATTCCTCTTAAGAGAATACCACCCCCTGAAGATATAGCCGGCCCCATCCTGTTTCTGGTCTCAGACCTTGCCCGCCACATAACGGGTGAAATACTCAATGTCAACGGAGGGTCGGTGCTGTGCGGCGGTTAAGCAAACCCCTCTGATTTCTGGATAGGCGGCGATGGTTGATGGGGGGTACCGCGGCCGATGCCTGTAAAGGCCAGCCTGACGGGAGGCAAGGCAGAGAAAAGATATTTAAATTGAGGGGACCGCGCCTTCAGCTGATCCTTTATCCAATCTAATTTTCACAGATATAATTATTCTCTGGCGTTTTAAAATTATTTGCTAAAATTCAATTTTTTTGATATTTTTTAGACAAATTTACAAGGAGGGTAAAAATGGAGGAGGTAGAGGT
>CAZDZU010000420.1:0-1771 GCA_964509995.1 uncultured Eubacteriales bacterium
AGATCGGGGTCATCAACTCCCAGGAAATCCTGGAAAAGTCAGCTGAAGGCAAGAAAGCCATCGCCCAGCTGGAAGAGAAAAACCGGAAGACCCAGCAGGACCTGTCTAAACTGGATGACCAGATCAGGCAGCTGGAAAGCAGGCTGAGCACCCAGCAGTTAACCATGACCCAGGAAGCCATTCTGTCGCTGAGCGTTGACCTGGACCGGAAGAGAACCGAAAGGCAGAGGATGGCCGAAGACGCCCAGAAAGATTTGCAGGAACTCACCCAGAGGCTCTATATGAGGATTCAGAGCGAGGTTATGCCCATCATTAACAAGCTCGGGCAGGAAAGAGGACTGGACCTGATCCTGGACCTCAGGGAAAGTGGCGTCCTTTATTTCTCGCCGGTTGTGGACCTGACCCAGGAAGTCATCAAGAGGTACGACGCCAGCAAAGCTCCGGCCAAGTAATCTATCTTGGATAGCGATCCCATGAACTCGGAACAGATCGAAAAATGGTTACCCCACCGGTACCCATTTCTTCTGGTCGATAGAGTCCTGGAATTAAAGCCAGGAGAAAGCATCCTGGCTCTGAAGAACGTCACCTATAACGAACCTTTCTTTACCGGCCATTTCCCGGGACTGAAACTGATGCCCGGAGTGCTGATCATTGAGGCTCTGGCCCAGGCCGGTGGCATACTTCTCTATCATTCGCTTCCGGATCCAGAAAGTGTGGTCATGGTCCTGAGCAAAGTGGAAGAAGCCAAATTCAGAAAACCGGTGGTCCCCGGTGACCAGATGAAGCTCTCGGTGCAGATGCTGAGGCAGAAAGCCGGTTTTTACTATTTTTCCGCTCAGGCCACAGTTGAAGGGGAAGTTGTGGTTGAGGGCCGATTGACGGCCGGTCTGATTAAAAAAAATAATCCGGATGAGGGTAAATAACCCTCATCCGGATTTTCTCTTTTTTCCCCTGTTCTGTTGCCTGAAAACAGCCGCTAGTTAAATTAATTCAGATTATTTCAGCACGAAAAGAGAATCATCCAGTCCGGTGTTGTAGACAACTTCATTTATGGTCATTCTGATGTATTCTACCCTGCCCTGATAAATGGTCATAGAGAAAGCGGCCATGGTTCCGTTGACTTTCCTGTAATCCCCCATGACCTGCATAGCCTCGATTTCGCCTCCGCTGGGGCTCAGAGCTTTGCTTTTTGTCTTGTAGGGGAGGAAAGTTACGGCGTCCACGTAGACAGTCGAGGTATCGCCATTTGGATATTTCTGCTCCAGAACGTGACAGGTCTTTCCGTCGACTTCTTCTTTGCCCTTGTAGGCGTAAGTGATGCCATATTTTTCAGGATGGAGGGTAGCATCGTTGCCCAGAGCCTGTCTCTTCATCTGCTCGGCCTGGTCGGGGGGCAGTTCGATGATTTCTCCGGTCTGGGGATTGGTCACCATAGCTTTCTGGCCGTCGTAAACCTGAATCATGCTCATCCCCATGACTTCCATTTCCATACGGAACTTATCGGGTTCCTTCTGGTACATGGTGAAGGGCGCATTCATTCCATACTGAATTATCTCCAGCGTTCCGCTAATCCTGGTATCCTTTATGGCAGCCAGGGTGTCTCGTCCGCCCAGGGCTTTGATCATATTATCAAGGATATCTTTTTCGGTCTGGGCCAGGCCAGGCAGGCTTAAAGCGGTCAGCATCAGTATGACCAGGGAAAAGGTCAGGATTCTTTTTTCTCTCATTGTTTCCTCCTGTGTTCTTTTAATAAATTATACAGGATTAATAC
>CAZDZU010000421.1:0-1771 GCA_964509995.1 uncultured Eubacteriales bacterium
CCGCCGTTTACATTCCGATTGACCTGGACGGTCGGCCGGGAGAAGTGGTGCTGGAGGCGGTCCACCGACAGGCGGGAGCGGTCATTCACTGGCACCCGGATGAAGATTACCTGACGACGACCAGGTACTTCCACCGGATAACCTGTAATCCTCCGCCCGGTGAGCATGTGCTGGTTCTGGTTGACAACGAGGGGCGGCGGCTGGTTCGAATTTTTAACGTAATTGCCAGGGCGGAAGCTGTTGCCGGGAAGGCTGTTGATGGAAACCGTTAGGTGAGGAAGCCGGAGAGAACAGTCCGGCCTTATATTCATTTCAAATTGTCTGCCTTTTTATAATGACTTCTGATTTATTATTTCAGAAACAGCTCCAGATTTATTTTAGATTGCAGACCGGCTGAATTATGCCCGGAATTAGAATTAAACTGAAGAAATGGAAAAGAATTTAACCCGCCGAAAATTTTTACCTGAACGATTTAGGGCAGCTTTTTTTATCGGAAGAATTTGATAAAATTGCCAGAATAAAGGCTTTTCAGACTCGAACAAAAAAGGTTCTGCAAGAAATGACGGAAAGCGAAAAAACCGGCTGGCTTGAGACCTGGCTGATTGCGGCCAGGCCCTGGGCTCTTCCGGCCTCCGCCATTCCGGTTCTCTTCGGAAGTTCACTGGCGGCCACCGTCGGCTGGGTTAAGCTCGATTTCGGGCTCCTGCTGCTCAGCCTGCTGGCGATGGCCACGCTGCACACGGCGGCCAATATGCTGTCCGATGTTTTTGACTGGAAAAGGGGTCTCGACCGCGAAGCCACTCCGGTCAGCGGGGCCATTGTCCGCGGGTTGCTGAGCTGGTCACAGGTTTTAAAGGCGGCGATCTTCCTTCTCCTCCTTGGCTCCGGTCTTGGACTGCTTCTCGTCTGGCTGCGGGGAATTCTTGTTTTATATATAGGAATAACAGGAATAATCCTGGGTCTGGCCTATCCCTGGCTAAAAGCCCTGGCGCTCGGCGACCTGGTGGTTTTTGTGAACTTCGGTCTGCTGGGCTCGCTGGGTGCCTGGGTGGTTCAGACCACTCAGTTTTCCTGGCTGCCGGTGATGTGGGCCGTGCCGCAGGGAATGCTGGTGGTGGCCATTCTTCACGCCAACAACTGGCGCGACTCCGTCACCGACCGCGAGAAAAAGGTTTTTACCTTGGCCTCTCTTCTTGGCGACCGCGGCTCTTTTTTTTATTTCGGCCAGCTCATATTTGGCTCGCTGATTCTTATGGCTGGCTTTGTTCTGGTGCCGAGAATTTTCAGCCTTGATTTTCCTTCCCTGCCTCTGACGATGCTGGTTGTCATTCTGGCCCTGCCCGAAGCTTTGAAGCTCTGGCGGAAAGCCAGGCGCCGCCATAGCCCCGAGCATCCGCTCGACTTTATAACCCTTGACGGTGCCTGTGCCCGTTACAATTTAATATTCGGCCTTCTTTCGGTTGCCGGTCTGTGGCTTGACCGGGCATTATCTCTGTTTCCGTGAGTGGCAGAAAAGATTGCCGAAGGCTGGCGCGACGCCAATTTTCTGCTGCCCCGGGACAGAATATTCTCTAATTGTAATGCGGTGGGTCAGGTCGTTAAGGTACTCTCTGTAAGAGGGCTCTGTTTGTGCTTCGAGTCATCATGGAAGCGGAACCGCAATGACGGCCGGAGGGGGCGTGAGGAGTTCGTCTCCTCCTGCTTCCCGGTCAGGGGGTTATCTGCGGCAGTGAATTTTTCGGGAAAATATAAGTTTTTTCTGTTAAGATAG
>CAZDZU010000422.1:0-1757 GCA_964509995.1 uncultured Eubacteriales bacterium
TTATTCCCCGAATTAATCTTTATTCTTAATTCTTATTGTGGCTTTCGGTGATTCCGTCGGTGTAAAGAACGGCCACTTCTCCCGGCTCCAGTTGGGCGGTGCAGGGTTCGTATTTAACTGAGGGGAACATCCCCAGGCAAAACCCGCAACTTTCCAATCTTGTAATTTTGCCCTCGCGACCGATAATCAGAGGCGGGTTATGGCCGGCGTTGATATATCTGACCTGTCCGGTGTTCCTGTTTAACTCAAGCAGGAAGAAGGTGATGAAATTGCTGGCTGAAGAACTCCGGTGGACGAAGTCATTAAGGCGGCCGGCCAGGACCTCCAGGCTGTAGCCGGGACTGAGCTCGGCCTGAAGGGCCGCCCGGCCTGAGCTCTGGGCCGGGTTCTCCTTTTCGACTGATTTATTTGTATTGAAACTTCAGGCGATAGAATTTTCTCTTGCCTATCTTGAGTATCTGTTCTTTCCTGGCACAGTCAAGTTTGTATTCCAGGTCTTCAACCCGCCGGCCGTCGAGATACACGCCCCCCTGGCGGATGAGGCGTTTGGCCTCACCGCGGGAGGGAACTATGCCCAGATTAACCATCAGGTCGACCAGCTCCAGATGGGTTTCGCCTCGGCCAATTTCAAGAACTTTTTCCTCCATTTCGCTGGGCAGGTCTTTATGTTTGAAAATCCGGTCAAATTCTTCAGCTGCCCTTTTTCCCTCTTCCTGGCCCCAGAAATCAGAAACAATCATCCTGGCTAACCCGGCTTTTAAGTCACGGGGGTTAACCCGGCCTTCTCTGGCCTGCTTTTTCCAGTCCTCAATCTGGTCGCTGGAAACGTCGGTCAGAAGTTCGTAATAGCGGTACATCAGCTCGTCGGAGATGGACATCAACTTGCCGAAAATTTCCTCCGGCCGCTCATTTATCCCGACATAATTTCCCAGTGATTTAGACATTTTTTCTACACCATCCAGGCCTTCCAGCAGCGGCATGGTCAATATCACCTGGGGCTCCTGGCCATATTCTCGCTGGATTTCCCGGCCGACCAGCAGGTTGAACTTCTGGTCGGTGCCGCCAAGCTCCACGTCAGCCTTCAGGGCCACCGAATCGTAGGCCTGCATCAATGGATAGAGTAATTCGTGGACCGAGATTGGCAGTCCTGCCTTAAACCTTTTGGTGAAATCGTCGCGCTCGAGAATTCTGGCTACCGTGTATTTCGAAGTGAGTCTGATGATGTCAAAACTGGTCAGGGCCCCCAGCCAGCGGGAGTTGAAATCTATGACTGTTTTCTTTGAGTCCAGTATCTTAAAAACCTGCTGTTTGTAGGTTTCTGCGTTCCGGTTGATTTCCTCGCGGGTCATGGCCGGCCTGGTAGCTGAGCGGCCGCTGGGGTCGCCAATGAGGCCGGTAAAGTCTCCGATGAGAAAGATGACCTCATGTCCCAGCTCCTGAAAGTGCTTCATCTTTCTTAGCAGGACGGTATGTCCCAGGTGGATATCCGGGGCGGTGGGGTCAAATCCAGCCTTGACCCGGAGAGGCCGGTTCTCCTGTCTGGACCTTTCCAGTTTGCGGACCAGGTCTTCTTCCTGGATGATTTCCACTGCTCCTTTTTTGAGCAGCCTCATTTGTTCTTCTACTGGCTTGAACATGATGCCAACCTCTTTTGGTCTTGAAACTATAAATATGGCTTAATATGACGGGAATTTCAAGGGATTTGAGTTCGTTTTTTTCGGAAAGCAGACTCAACCCGCCAGTTTCTGCTGAATATA
>CAZDZU010000423.1:0-1754 GCA_964509995.1 uncultured Eubacteriales bacterium
AAATATATTTATGGTTGATCGTAGGGGTTTTAGGGGTCGGGTTATTGCTGCCGGCGGCTGCGGCCAGCAAACACTATACCCTGATGAACGGCGAGGGCAATTTTTACTTCGGTTATATCAGCTATATCCCTGAGGAGCCCGGCACCAGGGCACCTGAAGTCTTAAGAGCCGGACTGGCCGGGCCAGAACCGGTCAGGTTGAACTTTCCTCTGGGGCCGGGCGATGTGATTGTTACCTACGACAAACCCTGCGAAATCCAGTTTGACAGCGGGACCATCGTCCGTCTGGGAGTAGATACCCGGCTGAAAATTGAAACCATCATGGCTCAGAGCCTGAGTTCTGATGACCAGTTATCCAACCTGCTTCTGGAAAAGGGGCAGATTTATTTGATGTATACCGCCTACAATTCCTGGGAAGTTTTTCAGTTGTTAACTGCCAACACCGCTCTGAAAATGAAGAACAAAACAGTCCTGGTTGTCCGGGCGACCGAAACCGGAGATACGTGGCTGACAGTAAAGGAAGGGAAGGCCAGCCTTCTTTACGGGCCGTCCTTCAAGGAACTCAAGAAGCTGACCGCCACGAAGGGCACCAGCCTTCTGGTGGACTCCGGCCACCGGGTGGAAATCAGAACCAGCTTTCCGGAGTTGGCCGAATTTGAAGCCTGGAACGCTGACCTGAATAAGCATTTCCTGGAACTCCATAAAGGACTTACTCCCTTGCCCAAGCCCATTCAGAAACTGCCCCCGGCTGTGTTTTATTTCGCCCAGTATTATTCCAATCAATACGGAGAGTGGGTCTGGGACGACTATTTCGGCTACGTCTGGAGGCCCTTTTATAACGATTACTATCCCTGGGGCAACTGGAGTCCTTATTATTATGGCAACTGGACCTACCTAAACGGACAGTTGTTCTGGGTGCCGGCCGAGCCGTGGGGCTGGGTGCCCTATCATCTTGGAATCTGGCAGTGGGATAAGAAGAAGGGCTGGATCTGGATTCCTGGTTCGGCCTTTGCCCCGGCCTGGGCCGTCTGGGATCTCTATTTCGGCTATTACAGCTGGAGGCCCTGGTTTCTGTATGACTGGCTGGGTTATTACGGTTATGGGTATAGCTACTGGGATTATTATGGACCGGATGGCGTCGTGCTGCCGCCGGATGGGTCTTCACAGCAGCCGGCGCTCCGCAAAATAACAAAAGACCAGTTGAAAAAATCTCAGGCCCGGACTCCGGCCACCCCCATTCCCGATAGCTATAAGAAGATCGTGGCCAATCTGGCCAGGGCCATAGACAGAGGAGACCAGGAGGTTCTGAAAAGAATTTCGGCCCGACCTCCAGAGCCGATGCTGGTCAGGGCGACTGATCTTGGAGTCCGCGACCTGTCAACGCGGAGAATTTCCCCGGGAGAGCTGGCCGAGAAAATCAAACAGGTTCAATCGTCGGGAGAAAAAATTGGATTCAACCGGGGGGTAACCCCGGCCTGGAACCTGGCCGTGTATCGTTTCCTGAAAAATAGAAATGAAGCGGAAATGAAGGAAGCTCGTGTTCCCGGACCTGGAGCGCTGAAGACCCAGCCGCTAGAACGGAAAGCTTTGAAGCAGCAGGTTCCGTCACCCGAAGTCCAGGGCGGATCCCGGCCGGGACGAATTGCCGACACCAGGCTGACTCCCCGGGTGGCCGAGGCTTCAGATTCGAGATTCCGGGACTGGAACCCTGACCTGAAGCTGGCCCATCAGCTGGGAGTCCGGATAGTCTATGAC
>CAZDZU010000424.1:0-1722 GCA_964509995.1 uncultured Eubacteriales bacterium
CTCTGAACCACCTCTTTCAGCCGGTTGATGTCGGAATATAGCGGCCGGTCTTCGTCCATGAAATCAACATATTTCCTGATAACCCCATAGGCGGCCTGAACTGCCGGGCTGGGCTTGAGCGGCTTGCGGAAATCAATGGCCTGCGCTCCGGCTATGAACTCAATGGCCAGGACCGCCTGGGCGTTATCCAGAATCTGCCTGGTCTTGAGGGCCGTGGTCATTCCCATACTGACGAAATCTTCCTGGTCGGCCGCAGCCGGTATGGAACCGGTGGCCGCCGGATGGGAAAGAACCCGGTTTTCGCAGACCAGAGCTCCGGCTGTGTACTGGCTAAGCATCAGACCGGAGAACATTCCGGCTCCGCGGGTCAGAAAGGCCGGCAGACCGACGTTGAGATGCGGGTTCATCAACCGGTTGACCCGGCGTTCGGACAGGACACAGACTGTGGTTATGGCCGTTCCCAGCAGTTCCAGGGCAAAGGCCTGAGGCACTCCCTGAAAGTTGGCCCCGGTAAGGACCAGATCTTCATCGGGGAAGAAGATGGGATTGTCAGCGGCTCCGTTGAGCTCGACCTCAATTATATATCTGGCCCACTGCCAGGCATCCCGGGCCGCTCCTACCACCTGGGGAGTGCTACGCAGGCTGTAGGCGTCCTGGACCTTCTTGCCCGACTGTCTGAGCAGCTCGCTGCCCTCGGTGATTCTTCTTATATTTTCAGCCGAAGTTAAAGCTCCAGGATAACCGCGAACTTTATGCACCCGTTCGTCATAGGCTTTCATGTTGGCGTTGAGGACTTCCAGGATCATGGCGGCTACAATTTCCGAGTTCTTTATCCAGCGCAGGGCATCGTGAACCTCAAGGGCACCCAGGCCTGTTATTACGTTGGAGCCGTTGATGGTGGCCAGTCCGTCCCTGGCCTGAAAGACTATGGGCTCCAGTCCGGCCCTCTGCAGAGCTTCTCTGGCCGGCAATCTTTCTCCACGATAATACGCTTCACCCTCACCCATCAACACCAGAGCGATCTGGGACATTGGCGACAGGTCGCCGCAGGCTCCAACCGAACCTTTCTCGCAGACGACCGGAGTCACTCCCCGGTTGAGGAGTTCGGCCAGAAGTTCGACCACTTCCAGCCTCAAACCCGAGTGGCCGTGACAGTGACAGCTGATCCTGGACAATATGGCTGCCCTGACGGCTTCCACCGGCAACGGCTGGCCGTAGCCGGCAGCGTGACTGTAGATAATGTACTTCTGGAATTTTTCCACCTGTTCCCGGGTGAGAACGACATTGGCCAGCTCGCCGATCCCGGTATTGACTCCGTACATGATTTCATTTTTCTTGATCTTATCTTCCAGCAGGGCCCGGCACTTCTTGATCCGGGCTTTGGCTTCCGGATGAATTTCAATCGGTTGATTTTCTCTGGCTACCTTGACCACCTGGTCGACGGTCAGATGCCCATCCACTACGATGCTCATCAAATCCTCCTGTTTTCTGGTAATTATGGACAGGTATAAAATTTATAAGAAGTTATCAATAAAGGCAAGACCGGAAAGAATTTTCCGGGCTTTATTGACATCCGGGCTCCGTCAGGATATAAGATTTTATTCTTAACTCAACAGAAAAGAGGAGCTAAGATGACCACCGAGACTGAGACCATACTGGTCACCGGAGCTTCCGGCCAGATTGGTTCTGAACTGGTTCCAGCCCTGAGAAAACTCTACGGGG
>CAZDZU010000425.1:0-1721 GCA_964509995.1 uncultured Eubacteriales bacterium
GAGTTTACGATGGCTCACTCCTTAATACAAATTGCGAACTATTTTGTACACCAGCTAGAAGGAGGAGATTATGCGTTCCTTTAAGCATAAACTGACTCTGACTATTTCTGTCCTGGTGGCTCTCTTTATTATGGCTTCGGTGATGCCGCTTTCCGCCCAGTATTTCGGCCGAAACAAGGTCCAGTACAAGAGATTTGACTTCAAAATAATGAAAACCAAGCACTTTGATGTTTATTACTATCAGGAAGATGAAGAGGTGGTCAAACAGGCCGCCATGATGGCCGAGCGCTGGTATTCCCGCCTGAGCCGGATTTTCAACCATGAGCTAAAAGGTCGTCAGCCGTTGATAATTTATTCCAGCAGCCCGGAATTCCAGCAGACTACAGTCATTCCCGAAGCCATGGGGGAGGGAACCGGCGGTGTGACTGAATCCTTCAAGAGACGTATCGTTCTGCCTTACGGGGTATCTCTGGCCGAAACCGACCATGTTATCGGCCATGAGCTGGTCCATGCTTTCCAGTACGATATTGCTGGCCAGGGGCATTCCGACCAGGCCAGATACACAGGAGCCGAGCTCCGGGTTCCGCTTTTCCTGATTGAAGGGCTGTCCGAATATCTGTCAATCGGACCTGTTGATACCGAGACCTCGATGTGGATGAGGGATACCTGGAAACGCAAGGACCTGCCGCAGATTAAAAAACTTGAAAATTATTATAAGTATTTCCCTTATCGTTACGGGCATGCCGTCTGGGCCTACATCGGAGGCCGCTGGGGCGATGAGATGATAGGTAAGATTTTCAGGATGCTGGCCAGAAGCGGAGATTATGAGTCAGTCCTTCAGGGAGTGCTCGGAGTTCCCTTAAAGAAACTGTCTGAAGACTGGCACAAGTCCATGGAGGAAGCTTATAAGCCGCTGGTTCCTCTGACTGAAAATCCCGATAAGTATGGTCGCCTCCTCCTGAAGGGAACTGAAAATAATCCCTATAACGTTTCCCCCGTATTGAGCCCTGACGGACAGAACATGATCTTTTTCTCTTCTCGCGACCTGTTCTCCATAGACCTTTACCTCGCTGATCCGGCCACGGGCAAAGTTAAGAGGAAGCTGACCTCAACGGCGATCGACCCTCATTTTGAGAGTATCCAGTTCATCAGGTCGGCCGGAGCCTGGGCTCCTGACAACCAGAGGATAGTGCTGGGAACGGTCAGCAAAGGGCGGCCCCAGCTCACTATCATAAACGCTTTGAGCGGACGAATCGAGAGGGAGATACCTTTTCCGGAACTGGGCGAGATTCTGAATCCATCCTGGTCGCCCGGAGGCCAGGAAATCGCCTTTGCCGCCCTGGTCGGCGGGGTAACCGATATTTTTATCTACAACCTGAATGACAATACCCTGAAGCAGATGACCAGGGACAGCTTCGGCGACCTGCATCCCGTCTGGTCTCCTGACGGCAGCAAGCTGGCCTTTGTCACCGAAAGGTTCAGCGCCAACCTCCAGTGGCTGGATAGCGGCCATTACGAACTGGCTCTTATGGACGTGGCCAGCGGGGAGGTCAGCCGGGTTCTGGGCTTTCCTTCGGGGAAGAATGTCAATCCCCAGTGGTCTGAAGATGGGCGAGGCCTGTTCTTCCTGTCCGATTATACCGGAAAAACTGACCTCTACAGGGTTGACCTGAGCGACGGCAAAATCTACCAGGTTACCAACCTGTTCGGTGGAATAGGCG
>CAZDZU010000426.1:0-1720 GCA_964509995.1 uncultured Eubacteriales bacterium
CCCTGAAATATGCAAATATAGAAGGTGTCTCCTGTTTTGTAGCCAGAAAAATCAGGGAATGAGTATGGTGTCCCCCGTTTTTAGCTGTTCATTTCTTCAACTAACTGACGGAGCCGGTCAAGAAAGTTCGGGAGGGCCGCGACCACCCGGTTCCAGTTGGGAACATGAGGAGAATAGAGCGGGTCTTCCAGGAATTTCTGCCCGGCAATCTGCAGGGCTCTGGTAAAGGCTTCAGTCATCAGGCTTTCCTTATGGTAATCAAACACCAGGCCGTTGATTTCCGATTCATCCTGGTAGCGCTTGACATAATCCTTGGCTGTCCTTTGATAATTAACAATTAGCGTTCGCAGGGTGCTTTCAGCCAGAACGATGCCTTCAATCGCCAGATTCCTGAAAACTGCCCGGGCTATGTCAATGGCCATCTTCATGAGTCCGGTTGATGGGTCTTCAGCTGAAAGCGGCTGATGCTTGTGCTCATAAGTCTCGACAATTTCGGCCTGACAGATGCGTCTGAGAGAAAAGTTCCGGTAGACTTCCGCTAAGGTTTCAATCTCCAGGCCCCAGTCGGAAGGGATGCGGTTGATGCGGGCCAGCTCGACCACCATCGAGAACTCTCCGGCCAGAGGATAGCGGAAGCTGTCCAGGTAGGTCAGAAAGGGCAGATGGCCGTAGATCCGGATCAGGCTTCTTATCAACGGAAAAACAAACAGCCTGGTGACTCGGCCATGCAGCCTGTCGGTCACCCGGGCATAGTATCCCTTGCAGAAAGCGTAATCAATATGGGGAGAAGCCACCGGATAGCAGAGCCTGGCTAAGAGCTCTCTGGTGTAATTGACTATGTCGCAATCATGAAGGGCTATAACCCGGCTTTCTTCCCTTGCCAGTATGTAGCCATAGGACACCCAGGCTGAGCGTCCCTTGCCATCGCCTCCGGGCGACAGGTCAGATTCTTCAAGAATTTTATATAATTCTCCAAGCTGAGGGCCTGAAGCCCAGATTATCCGGTGGCGTTGCGGCAATACGGAAAAAAGGTTTCTGGTCTTTTTGAAATCTTCCTCCTCCTGTGTCCTGCCCAGCACAACAACTATTTCATTCAAATAATTAACATCCTTCAGATGATGCAGGATGCCCTTCACAGCAGGAGTGTCAAGTTCGGCCGGAGTTACTGGCAGGACAAGAGCAATTGGCCGGTGTCGGTTGAATTCCTTCAATTCCTCTTCCATTCGGGCGAGATTTAATTCGCCGAGACGATGGAAGGTCGGAACCACACCGCTTTGATGAAAATCAGCCATGATTGCCTCCTTTATTTTTTTTCTTTTTGCCGTCCGTGGCTCCACCTTTTCCGAATCCAGATTCTTGCAAGGATAGAAAAAAATTTACCGCTCCGGCCCAGCCGGCCGGGCCGTGATGTCTGGTCCGGAGCAGCTTTTTTTTGCCTGGAATTTCCACAGACCTGCTGTCGGGTCGGGCAACCAGAACGGGAAAGTCAACCGCCCTGAGCAACGGCCAGTCGTTAGCCGAGTCACCCAGGCCGATGGTGATTATTTTTCCGTGCTTCAACCGGTAGAGTTTTTTAAGGAGGTGTACGGCTCTTCCTTTATCATTGTCACCAGTAAGATGGTAGAATCTTCCGCCCGCAGTAACCCTGAGCCCATAACGGCGGGCCATCTGTTTGATCTTGCGATATAGCTTGTTCTGAATATTATGATTATTCTTATCA
>CAZDZU010000427.1:0-1719 GCA_964509995.1 uncultured Eubacteriales bacterium
GCTTTAAATCCGAGGGCTTGATTCAAGCTGGTTTGATCTGCCGGGTGAAGTTGCCAGAAATCTTAAATCTCCAGACATAAACCAGGATATCTGGAATGCGTTCCCGGTTTCCCCGAGGCACAGACTATATTCCCAGATTTATTTGCCTGAAATCGGGGACAAACATTAAATTCACAGGACTTAATCAGTTTGGCCTCATTCAAGCGAGTGCCATCACCGATAAAATTTTTACGACTCCGGGCCTTTCGCCAGAATCCGGAATGTGGATAATAGTCACGCTCTTTTACTGGTTAAAAAATCGATAATTATTAAAGACGCCATCGGGTCTGTGCTCTTATTTTTGGGCCCGAAGGTACGGGAATATAGATTATGTCCCCGCTCCTGGCTCAGGGACTCTCCGGTTTCATCGCCCGAAAAAATTAGGTAATGAGTATTGTGTCCCCCGTTTAAATACCTTTTCTTATTTCCACACTGCCGCTGAAAGCCTTGGCCAGAACGTCAGCTCCACCCTTGCCTACCCGTCCCTGGATAGTCTTACCGTTCAACTTGCCAATGACCTGCACCGGGAAATCTGTGGTCACCGTACCGCTGAAGGAAGAGGCCTCCAGGTCGAAGGAAGAATCGGCCGGCAGAAACAGCCTGACCTCACCCGAATGGCTGGACAATCTGTAAACTCCGCCAGGCAAAATCTGCCCGCGGTACTCAACCGTTCCGCTTATGGATTTAGCGGAAACCTTCTGGGCTTCGCTTATCTCCAGCAGCTTAACCGACCCGCTGACCACCTCGGCTTCCACTGAACCCCTGACCCGGCTGACATGGATATCTCCGGAAACGGAATTAAGAGCACAGTCGCCTTCGGCTCCGGAAAGGCTCACATTGCCGCTCACAGCTTTGGCTGAAATGGTTCTCACTCCACCCATGATTGAGACGTTGCCGCTAACAGCACTGACCTTCACCGCCCCGCCGGCCTTTTCCACCTGAACATCACCGCTGACCGAACTTGATTCAATCGAAGCTCTGTCCGGAATCCAAAGGGTATAATCGACGCTGACGTTGTCGCCCCCGCCAAACCACCTTCTGGATTCAGGATACCTGGTTTCAATCCTGACCAGGCCGGGCTCGGCAGTTACCTCAATTGTTACTTTATCGGCGTTTTCCTTAGCCTTGGCCTCACTGCTGGCCCGGGCCAGTTTGACGGCTTCTATTTTAACTTTCTCCTCTTTCCAGACCATAACCCTGATATCGCCTGAAACATTATTGATAATGACCAGTCCATCCCGGGTCAGATTTTCAGTCCTGGCAAATTTCTCCTGGTAGGTCTCGCCAGCCACCAGGGGAAGGATGAGCAACAGACCGGTAATCAGAATGAGGCTTAGTTTTATCCCTGTTGACCTTCTCCAATCTCCTTTTATCATCTTAATTTCTCCTTTCCTTTTATTATCAAATTTTGCTTGCCTTAAAGTTTTTCCAGACCGGGAGCGGTCAGCGATTTTTTTGTCTCCAGCATGTTGTCCAGAAAATTCATCTTGGAATTGTAGGCACTGATCAGGAAGTCGCGGGCCCGCTGGTCATCCGGTTGTTCGCTGACTGCCTGCCTGGCCAGGTCGATGGTGCGGTCCAGCAACCCGAGGTTAGCCTGAAGGACTTCCGTCATCTCCGGCGGCAGTCCGTTTCCGGAAGATTCCAGAGCCCGGGTCAGCGATTGCACTGCTTTCTGAT
>CAZDZU010000428.1:0-1714 GCA_964509995.1 uncultured Eubacteriales bacterium
GTCTGGGAGGCCGGCCGAAGATACGGTATGCCCATTGAACCATACCGGGAATTTTCCCTGCCGGCAGCTGGCCCGATGGGACTCGGAGGAGCTGATGGCCCCTGACATCCCGAAAGTCGGAGTGGCTTTCAACACTTACGAGCCGTTCATCTACCGCCTGGAAAAAGTTTCCGAAGATTCCCTGGTCGGAGTGGCTGAGATAGTATGCGAGACTCTTAATCAAGCCGGGGTGGAGGCGGTGGTGGTCCCCCTGCAGCGGAGCATGTTCACTTTTCTGCGGCGCCTTAAGGAATCCAATGTGGAAGTAGTGATCAACCTGTGCGAGGGCTTTTTCGGCAATCCTCAGTGGGAAGCCAATGTGGCCGCGGTTATGGAAATGCTTCATATCCCCTTTACCGGAAATGGCTCCCGCACCCTGGCCCTCTGCCAGGATAAACATCAGGCCAAAGCTGTCCTCAACTCATTTAACCTGCCGGTGGCTGCCAGTCAGCTTATCACTTCGGCAGAAGAAATGGTTGACCTGAAATTTCCGGTGATCGTCAAACCCAACTCTGAGGACGCCAGCGTCGGGGTGCATCCGGAATCGGTGGTATATGATCAGGAAGCCCTGGTCGCCAGGGTGGAGAAAATCGTCAGCACCTATAATCAGCCGGCAATAGTTGAAGAGTATATAGAAGGACGGGAGTTCAATGTGGCCGTTATGGAAGACGGTGAGCCCCGGGCCCTGCCGGTCTCAGAAATAGATTTTTCCACCATGCCTGAAGGTTATCCCCACATCTGCAGTTATGAAGCCAAGTGGCATCCGGATCATATTCTTTATAAAACCACGGTTCCTGTCTGCCCGGCCCGCCTTAATAAAACACTGAGCGGGAAGCTGCAGGAGCTGGCTGTTACTGCCTTCAAGGTGATGGGCTGCCGGGATTATGCCCGGGTGGATTTGCGGATGAACGGGGATGGCGATGTATTCATTCTCGAAGTCAATCCCAATCCGGACATCAGCCTGGGCGCTGGCTATGCCCGGGCTCTGAAGGCGGCCGGAATCGAATATGCGGATTTCTGGAAATTGATGGTCAATAACGCCAGGCAAAGGAAGGAAGGCAATGTTGCGGCCAATGGCAAAAGCTGACCGTCAGGCGGTGCTCGAATTGATCCGCGACACCGGCTTTTTCACCGAGGCCGAAATTCAGGTAGCCGAGGAATTGATTGATATTTATCTTAATAATCCCGAACAGCGCGACTATTACATAGTAGTGATCGAAAATGAAAAAAGAAGGATCGCCGGCTACATGACTTACGGACCGACGCCACTCGCCGAGGGCACCTGGGATCTGTACTGGATTGCGGTTTCGCCCCGGACTCAGGGAAAGGGTTATGGCAGCCAGCTGGTCAGTTTCCTTGAAGACCAGGTTAAACAGAATGACGGGCGGTTGATTCTGATAGAAACTTCTTCTCAACCCAAGTATCAACCGACCAGAAAATTCTATGAAAAACTTGGATATACCGAAGTGGCCCGTATCCGGGATTTTTACCGTCCCGGAGATGACCGGGTAATCTTCGGAAAATATTTTCGCTCAAAGGAGTGAGAAAAGGAGACAATGGAAGACTGGCAACGAATCTTACGCGACAGCCTGCGCACGCCCGAAGACATCGCCGAGCACTTCGGCCTGGATCTGGAGGAAGTCCGGAAAATCGGCCGGACCTTCAAGATTCAGAT
>CAZDZU010000429.1:0-1704 GCA_964509995.1 uncultured Eubacteriales bacterium
CTTCAACCCGGCCGGTACGCATGGCCGCCCCCACCTCAGGCTCATCCTCGAAAACATCCAGCCCGAGACCGCCCAGGTGTCGCTCTTTCACCAGCCGCAGCAGGTCGGCCAGCGGAGCATGCTCGCCGCGGGCGATGTTGATGAAGATGACTCCCGGAGTCGCCTTTTTCAGCCGGTCATAGTTGAAATAGTGATAATTTTCAGGGGTCAGGTTCATGGCGCAAACGATAACCTCAGACCAGGCCAGCCCGGCGTCCCGCTCGACATATTCCACGAAATCATGCCTCCTGACGATGTCCACTCCTTTTACCCGCATCCCGAGGCCCTGGCCGACTTTCACAATCTCGCCGCCGATTCGTCCCACCCCCACCACCAGCAGGCGTTTGCCCTGGACTTCTCCGCCTGTCAGGCGATCGCGTTCAAACCGCCTGAATTGCTCCATCTGTTGCGGCAACCTTCTCAGAAGGGCCAGCATCATCAGGATGGCCTGTTCGGCCACCGCCCTGGTGGCGTATTCTTCAAGGTAACCCAGAGCCACCCGAGCGCTGACGATACTGCGGTAAGCTTTGAGATTATCGAAACCAGTGGTGCGGCTGAGAACTCCATCCAGCCTGTCCTGCCACTCGACCGGAATTACTGACTGGGTTCGGACACTGATGAGCCGGGCCGGAGGCTTCCGGTGGCCGCTCTCCTGAATAGTTTTATCGGTTAATCCGAAATCCAGCCTGTCCCCGATAAGGCTCTTCAGGAGCCTGGCTTCTTCCTCAAAAACCTCATAAAAATAAACATCCATGTTTGACCCTGACCGTCCCTGACCAGAAACAGGCCGGGAATAAGATAACTCGCTTTTCTGATTTTAGAAAAATAATGACCTCTTTTCAATCAGCCAGAATGCGCGGGCCCAGGTCTTTAAGCCTTAAAATCTCGGGCCGGCCCATTTTATAAACACCGGCCAGATTCGTTTTTCCGGGAATGACTAAAATTTATTGATCAGCCGCCGGTATCAATAAGCCTGAATAACTCCGGAGTTGTAAAAGAGAAACAATGAGTCTGGCCCGGACGGTCAGAATAAACACTTTTTCTTGCTATCAGACCACCTTCTAAATAAAATTGAGTTCAGGACAGCGAGCAAACAAAATGAATCTGACCATCTGCAATACGAAATAGCTGAGATTTATCCGTCAGGTCAGACAAATTAAAACTAGAAGGAGGGGAAAAATGGAACAACCGGCACAGGCCGTCCCGACTCAACGACTGCCCGGCCTGGAGGCTGTAGTCAGTGTTGGAGAATGGTTGATAACGCTGCTCATTGCCTCCATCCCGCTGGTCAATATCATCATGCTTCTTATCTGGGCCTTCAGCGGCAACACCAAGTTGAGCAAGGCCAACTGGGCCAAGGCCACCCTGGTCTGGCTACTGATAGTGGGCGCCTTTTACTTTTTTGTGGTGGTCCTGATTCTGGGAGGTATCGGCATTCTTTCGCGCTATGCCCAGTAGTACAGTAAGAATTTAAGGGACTTAATCTCTTTTACCGCAACCGGGAAAAATTAGAGATACACGGGAGAAATTCCGATCTGTATAACTTTGCTCTAACTCCCGCCGAAAATTTCTGGAATTCAGGCGCGAGATTAAAGATCCGAAAATAGACGTCTCTGCCCCGAAAGGACAGAATCTCCAATATTATTATTCCTATGGCCCATAAGA
>CAZDZU010000430.1:0-1698 GCA_964509995.1 uncultured Eubacteriales bacterium
GGATCTTTTTCTCCTGCAGGCGAAAAACCTTTTTATCCCTGCTGGTCATAAAGGCCGCCCCCCGGCTGGCGCTGAACTTCTGCTTGAGCTCTTCGGGGCTGAGGGAGCCAATGCCCGGCCCCCAGATGATCAGGGGGTCGAGTTGCTGACCCGAGGCCTCCAGGCTGACTTTGACCGCGAAATTATAATCATGGCCATTGAAGGTGAACTGTTTGCGGATTTTTACGGTATTCCCATCGGAATACTCAAATATCAGGCTGGCCGTTTCCCCCGGGCGGAGCTTCAGGTTCCCGCCCTCAAATTTATAGAGGGCGCCGTTGACCCTGTCGGTCAGGGCCGGGTCGTCGAGTTTCAGAGCCAGGGGATACATCCCGAGGCGGTCGGCGGTTTCTGAAACCAGGTTCAGGGGTTCCCGGGACTGGTTCTTCCGGTCGGGCAATTTTTTAAGATGGTTCTTGAGCTTCCAGCTCTTGAGAACAGCCCCGCGGTTACTCCAGGTGGCTTCATACAGGGGGGTTTCAACGGTAATGGTTTCTTCCTGCTCTGCGGCCACCACTTCGGACGGGACCGTGGTTTCCCGGCCGCCCGTCGCCGGGGGCTGGGCCTCCGGCTTTCCGGATTCGGCAGAGGCAGTCGCCTCTTCTACCACCGGCTGCTGGGCCGCCGGCTGAGCCGGTTTATGGGGCTTGATAAAAATCAGCTGGTACAGAAACAGTATCAAAAACGACAGGAAAATGGCCAGAATCAGTCTTTTTTCCATAATCTCCTCTTAAGGTATGGGGTCGACTCCTCCCTGATGGAAAGGATGACATTTCAAAAGCCTCTTGCCTCCGAGCCAGCAGCCTTTCAAAAATCCATATTTCTTGATGGCGCCGTAGGTATATTCAGAACAGGTAGGGTAGAAGCGGCAATTATGACCCAGCAGCGGCGAAATCAAAAGCTGATAGGCTCTGATCAGCCCGAGGGCTATATATTTCATCAACAGCTCCGTCTTTCTAAACCAGATTCAAAAGGCCAGTTTCTGCAGGACCGCCATGAAGTCGGCGCTCACTTCCTCCCGGCTCCGGTCGCCAGCATCCTTCTGGGCGATAAATATCAGGTCCAGCGGCCCGGGAAGCAAGTTTTTATTTTTCCGGAAAAGTTCCCGGAACCGCCTTTTAAGCCTGTTCCGGACATTGGCTTTTCCGATTTTCCGGCTGACAACTACCGCCATTCTGGAATATTCCAGCCCGTTCGGGCGAAACACCAGGTGGAAATACCTGCCTCTCAGCCGGCGGCCCTTCCTGTATAACTCAATAAAATCCTTTTTCCTGCGGATTCTCTCAACAGGTCTCAGGCGCTCATCCATCAAACCGCAAGTCTCTTGCGACCCTTAGCCCTTCTGTTTTTAATGACTTTCTGTCCGCCCTTGGTGCTCATCCGGACCAGAAAGCCATGCGTTTTTTTTCTTCTCCGGTTATTTGGCTGAAAAGTTCTCTTCATTGTCGGCACTCACTAACAGATTTAAGCTTGTATCTTAAACGAAGACAAGCAGTTCTGTCAAGTGCCCGGAAAACTTGATTTTTCCCGCCCCGGCAGCAGGCGAGAACCCATCCTGTTCCCCTGATAAATACAGGAATAATTTTTGTTGCCTAAATTTTTTGAAAGGACTCGGTTGAGGCTGGCGCGCTGTGTCCCCTGCCGCCCGCGGGGGGGGGG
>CAZDZU010000431.1:0-1352 GCA_964509995.1 uncultured Eubacteriales bacterium
GGCTCAAAGGCAAGATAACCAGCCTGACCGATTTCGGGGCTTTTGTCCAGGTGGATAAAGACATCGAAGGACTGGTGCACATCTCAGATATCAGCTGGGAGAAAGTCAAGCATCCCTCGGAAAAATTAAAAGTCGGAGAAGAAATAGAGGTGGTGTTGCTGAATGTCGACCTGGAGAAGCAGAAGGTCTCTCTGGGCATCAAGCAGCTGGAAGGCGACATCTGGGAGGATTTCTTCCAGCGCCAGAAGGTTGGCGATGTGCTCAAGGTCAAAATAGTCCGGATAGCTGATTTTGGAGTCTTCGTGGAAATCATGCCAGGGATAGAAGGGGTGGTCTTCAATTCGGAACTGGATGACAACCGGATAGAAAACCCGGCCGAGGTTTTCAAAATCGGCGAAGAGAAAATGGCCAAGATCATAAAACTCAACCCGTCCGCCAGGAAAATCTCTCTCAGCTTCCGGCAGGCCCAGATGGATCAGCAGAAAAAAGAATTCCAGAAATACCTGGAGGGTCAGAGCGACCGCCTGACCCTGGGTGATCTTTTAAGAGAACAGCTTAAGAACCTGCCCGGCAGGGCCAATGGCAAAAAGGAGGGTGAATCATGATCAAAGCTGACCTGGTAAACATCGTTTCCCGGGAGCTGAACATCTCCAAGCAGGAAGCCGAGGTCGGAGTCAATCTGTTCTTCGAGGCCATAAAGGAAGCCATTCTCAAGGGTGAAGAGATCGAGTTTCGCGGATTTGGCAGCTTTCGCTTCCGCCAGCGGGCTCCACGCTCCGGCCGCAACCCGCGGACCGGCGAGCTGGTCAAGGTTCCGCCCAAAAAGGTCCTTTATTTCAAGCCATCCAAATTGCTGAAGGAGATGCTCAATCAGAATAAATGAGATACTGCACCGCTCCCTGGAGATTGAATTACGTTAAAAAGGCCCTGAAGATGAAAAATTGCGTTTTCTGCGAAGCTCTTAAGAAGAAAGATGATAGCCAGTCGCTCATTCTCTACCGGGGCCGGCACAACTTCGTCATTATCAACCGTTTTCCCTATACTACCGGCCATCTGATGATTGCCCCCTACCGCCACCTGGCCCGCTTTGAAACCGCCCCGGCGGAAATCGTGACTGAAGCCACCGAGCTGGTGCAAATGGCCCTGAGGATATTAAAGAAAAGCTACAGACCTCACGGTTTCAACGTCGGCCTTAACCTGGGACAGCCGGCAGGGGCCGGAGTGACCGGGCATTTTCATATTCATGTCGTCCCCCGCTGGCCGGGCGATTCCAACTTCATGCCGATTGTCGGCCAGACCAGGGTTTTCTGCGAGGATCTCGACACCACCTACAAACGGTTGAGACCTTACTT
>CAZDZU010000431.1:1362-1681 GCA_964509995.1 uncultured Eubacteriales bacterium
AACGTTAAATCACTGGCTCCAGTCCTCTGGATTGTCATCGCCACTTTTATCATTGCCATTTTTGCCGTCTGGGGCGGCGCCGGACGTCTGGGAGAATCCCGGCGCGGAAACACCATCGTTCAGATCGGCCAGGCCAGCATCTCGGTTGAGGATTACTTCAACGTCCTGCGGCAGCGGGTGGAAGCTATGAAAAAGGAATACCCCGACCTCAATCCGGGCCTGCTGCGGCAGCTCAACCTTCCCCAGCAGATCCTGGAACAGATGGTCCAGCAACAGCTCCTGCTTCATCTGGCCAGAAAGAAAGGACTGAAAGCCACCC
>CAZDZU010000432.1:0-1679 GCA_964509995.1 uncultured Eubacteriales bacterium
TAGTTATATCTGGGAAAAGATTAATGGACCGGGCTGGCTTCCAGCTGGCTTATAAAAATGCTTCCGGGAACATATCCCGCTATATATCTGCTTGAGAGAGATCGAAGGCCCTGACCGGACAGGCCAGAAATTTTCAACCGGCGGACTGAAGCCCGGGGCTCAGTAAGTGACCATCCGCGGAAGCTTTTTGGCTCTTTCTATCCAGTAACGAACCATTTTCAGCGCGGGCACCCGGCGCACCAGTTTTTTTTCGGTGTTTATTTCCAACAATTTCTGTTGCAGATTCTGGGCATTTCTCTGAGCCAGTTCCACCACAGTGTCCACCCCGGCCATCTCCAGCAGGTCGCTGTACTCTTCCCCGATGCCGCGAATGCGCATCAGGTCAGCCCGGTTAACCCACTTCAGAATCTGGGCTTCGCTGAGACCGGTTTTCTCAGCCAGTTCTTTCCGGCCGGCTGGAGTGGCTCCTGCTCTGAGCAGCTGTTTTACGTTATAGACTCCAGCTTCTTTCAGCTTTTCCATAAAGACATCCCCGATTCCCTCAATGGCCTTAAGCAAAGTCATTGACGTTCTCCTTGATTGGATTTTGCTGAGCACCTTTATTTTACAAATATTCAGCCAATAATTTCAAACTTTTTCTCATAAAAATTTAAGATAACCGTGGGAGGGAGGACTTAAGAGCGGGGGCATATTCTTTTCCCGGGAAAGGTAAGGATTCGGGCCAGGACTGGAGACAGCCCCTGAAAAATCTGGCCTCAGCCCGGCCAGATTATTTTCAGGAAATTACCGGAAATGAAGAGCCGGGTGCTGAGACGGGACGATACTAAAAGAGTTATGGGGCATGGCTGTTCAGGCGGGTTCGAAGTAGTCCCGGTCAAGATGCCTGACTTTCTTTAGCTTGTTTTGTTCCAGGAGCTCCTGGAGATTGAGGCTCAATTCTTCCCGGGTCAGCCCGAGTGAATGCTCAAGGTCTTCCAGGCTGACCGGACGGCGCCGGACGATCGCCAGAATGGCCCGGGCGATGTTGCGCAGGGCCTTTTCCTGCTCTTTTTTTCTGAATCTGGCCACCACCTCGGCTCTTTCTCCAAAAAATTCCCTGATTCTCTGCATCTCTTCTGGCAACAGGGGTCTGGCCAGGCTTTCAGCCGGCGGCCTGACCACCGTGTTGAGATGAATCTTGTCCGGTCTTATTTTTTCAACCGCGGCTCTGAGCTTTCGCAGATGGTCCGGGGAATCGTTAAGGCCTTTGACCAGCAGGATTTCCAGCCACAGCTGGCCCCTGAATTGCCGGCGAAAGGCTATCAACCCGTCGATAATCTTTCTCGCCCGGAGCGAAGGGTGCGGGCGGTTTATTTTCTCAAAGACCTTCTGGGTGACGGCGTCGAGCGAGGGAACAACCACGTCGGCCGCGGCCAGTTCTTTTCTGACTCCGGGACGAGAAAGAAGGGTGCTGTTGGTCAGCACGGCTACGGGGACCGGCGTGAATTTTTTAATCTTTCTGATCAACCAGCCGATTGATTTGTTGAGGGTGGGCTCGCCGGAACCGGAGAAGGTTATAAAGTCGACCCTGATTCCAGTTTTCAGAAATTCCAGAACCTCGGTCAGGATTTGCTTTTCTGAAAAGAACCGGCCCCGTCTGATGATAGTTTCCGGAGTGCGGCCGAGCTGACAGTAAACAC
>CAZDZU010000433.1:0-1678 GCA_964509995.1 uncultured Eubacteriales bacterium
G
Organism: uncultured Eubacteriales bacterium; assembly: GCA_964509995.1. Lineage (GTDB taxonomy): Bacteria > Acidobacteriota > Aminicenantia > Aminicenantales > Saccharicenantaceae > Saccharicenans. The sequence goes on from CAZDZU010000433.1 coordinate 2, forward strand.
ATAATATCTGCAGTCCGAGTGGCAGACCCTCCCGGGTGAGACCGCAGGGAATGGAAATGCCGGGTATACCCGCCAGGCTGGCCGCTACCGTAAAATAGTCCTGAAGATACATGGCCAGCGGGTCCTGCTTCTCTCCCAGCCTGAAAGCTGGCTCAGGAGTCGTCGGAGTCAGGATAAAATCCACCCGCTCTAAAGCCGCTTTCAATTCTCCGCTGATGACCTGTCTGGCTCTGGAGGCTTTCACATAATAAGCATCATAATAGCCGGAACTGAGGGCAAAGGTTCCCAGGAGGATTCTCCTTTTGACCTCGCTGCCAAAACCGGCCGTCCTGGTTTTAACATACATATCCGTGAGCTCTGCGGCCTCAACTCGCAATCCATATCTTACCCCGTCGTACCTGGCCAGGTTTGAACTGGCTTCCGAAGGGGCAATAACATAATAGCAGGGCAGGGCAACTTCCCAGGATGGGAAATCCATTTCAACAATTTCCAGACCCAAAGCAGAAAGCATCTCCCTGACCCGGCTGTAGCTGGAGGCGACTTCGGGATGAAGCCCCTTCAATGAAGCCTGACCCAGTAGCCCGACCTTTATCCTGCCCGTGATATTTCCCAGCTCAGCGGAATAATCAGGGACAGGCACCCGGGCGGAGGTGGAATCCCTGGCATCAAAGCCGGCAATGACTGAGGTTATAAGGGCACAATCCTCAACCGATCTGGTCAGCGGCCCGATTTGATCAAGCGAGGAGGCGAAAGCTACCAGTCCATATCTTGAAACGCGACCATAGGTTGGCTTCAAGCCGACTATTCCGCAAAAGGCAGCCGGTTGTCGGACTGAACCTCCTGTGTCGGAACCCAGAGCTGCCATGGCTTCCAGGGCAGCCACAGCTGCCGCCGACCCCCCGCTGGAGCCACCCGGAACCCTTTCCAGGTCCCGGGGATTCCGGGTAGGGAAAAAGGCTGAGTTTTCTGTGGAAGAGCCCATGGCAAACTCATCCATATTTGTCTTGCCGATGATGATAGCGTCTTCGGCTTCCAGGCGTTCAACCACCGTGGCGTCATAAGGGGGCACAAAATTCTCCAGGATTCTCGAGCCGCAGGTCGTCTTTAAGCCACGGGTAGCGATATTGTCTTTTACAGCCACCACCGCTCCGGCCAGCCGGCCTTTTTCTTTTCGGCTGTCGATTTCCCTGGCCCGGTCCAGAGCCCGGTCAAAAGCCGTGGTCAGGTAGGCTTTAATTTCTCTGTCGGCCGATTCAATATGGTTGATATAGGATTCGACAATTTCTCCGGCTTTAAGCTGGCCGCTTTTGACCAGTTCAACCGCTTCTTTCAGGCCAAGTTCAAGGTAATTCATTTTTCTCTTAAAACCCTCGGCACCCTGACCAGACCGCCCTGCTTATCCGGAGCCATGGCCAGAACTTCAGCCTGAGGAAGCGAGGGCTGAAGCTCATCTTCCTGCAGCCTCAGTTTAAAATCCACCGGGATGTATTCTTCTCCTGCCCCGGTGGCCAGGCTTGAAAGCTGGCCCACCCAGTCGATTATCTTTTCCATCTGACCGGGGAGAAGCTCTCGCTCCTCCTCAGTTAGCTCCAGGCTGGCCAGCCGGCTCAGATGCTCCAGGTCAACTTTCATGTCTTAGATTATAGAAAATAAGGCAAGGATTCACAAGATAACTCT
>CAZDZU010000434.1:0-1670 GCA_964509995.1 uncultured Eubacteriales bacterium
CTATACTCCCGAAACCAGAATTGCTTTTGGCCTGGGCGGCCTTTTTACCTACCGCTTTGGCCTGATACTCAAGAAGGCCCGCCCCAGCACCATGTTCATCGGAGCCATCTATACCCAGCTCAAACAGTTTACCCTGCAAATAAAACCCGAAATTTATCTCAACAATAATTCTGTCTTTCTGGCCGGGAACTTCCTGGCTGAACGTTTTCCGACCAAGCTCTGGGGAATAGGTCCCGATACCACTGATGACTTGGAAGAAATCTATACTCCCCAGAGATTTCTGATGGAACTTGGCCTTCAAAAAAAGCTTGGCCGGGATTGGCCGCTTTATCTCGGGTTGAAATACCGTCTGGAAAGCACCAAGATAGTTGAGACCGAGCCCGGAAAACTGCTGGCCCAGAATCTGGTTACCGGAAGCCGCGGCGGTCTTCTTTCCGGGCCTGGACTCGCCGCCAGCTACGACAATCGCGATAATATTTTCTATCCGAATAATGGACTATATATTCAGGCGAATTTGAACTGGAATAACCATTTCTTTGGAAGCGATTATGATTTTTTGAGCTTCCAGCTGGACCTGCGCAATTACCATCAGGTTGGTAACGACCAGGTGCTGGCCATTCAGGCTCTGGCCGAAACCAGCACCGGCGATGTCCCCTTCTACCGTTTACCGCGCCTCGGCGGGGATTCTTTGCTTCGCGGTTTTTATAATGGCCGTTTTCGGGATTTGAACCTGGTGGCCTTTCAGGCCGAGTACCGCTTCCCGGTCTGGAAAAGACTGGGGGCAGTCATTTTTGGAGCCATGGGCAGCCTGGCTCAACGTTTTCGCGAAATTTCATTTGATAACCTGAAATATGCGGCCGGCCTGGGCCTGAGATTTAAGATCATACCCAAGGAGAATGCTAACCTCCGGGTGGATCTGGCTTTTGGACCCGGGACTTATGGAATCTATTTTAAGGCCGGCGAATCATTCTGAAATTTGTCTAAATTTCTGGTCCGGGGTAAACTGACTCGCCTCTCCGGGAAATTCACCCCTGAAATTTTCTATTTTATCTTAGCTCCTGCCCTGGCCGATCGCTCTTGTTGTTTTTCCTGGAGTCCGAAACCGTGAGAGATGCAGGACGTCGGGCAGACCTGTTCGCATTTAAGACATCTCACACATTGAGAGCTATCGGGATTCTTATAGATTTTGATATTTACCGGACAGGTTTTCTGGCAGGCATCGCAGACAATGCAGCTCTCCAGGTCGACCTTCATCCTGAAGGCGCTAACCCGGTTAAAGAAGCCCAGAATAGTTCCCAGCGGGCAGACCGTCCGGCAAAAAGGCCTCATCGATACCGCCATCCAGATGAGAAAAAGAACCAGCAACGATATTTTCCAGGCAAAAAGAAAACCGAGCTGGGCCCTGATGGCTGAATTCAGGGCCGAAAGGATCACTCCGGCCTCAAGGGTGCCGGCTGGACAGACCCATTTGCAGAACCATGGCCAGCCCAGGCCCGAAGAATCCACCACCAGCAATGGCAACAGCAATACCAGAAAAGCAAGAATCACATATCTAAGATAGGTCAGAAAAGTCGGAATTTGAATTTTGGGCAACGGAAGTTTATGGACAAGTTCCTGAAGAAAGCCAAAAGGACATAGCCAGCCGCAGGGCAGGCGCCCAGCCACTGTTC
>CAZDZU010000435.1:0-1660 GCA_964509995.1 uncultured Eubacteriales bacterium
GTTCTCAGCAGGTTAGTTACCGACAACCCGAAGAAAAAGGGACACTGTAAGGCGTCTCCTGTTTGTTTCCCCCGACTCTTTTTAATATAATCGCCATGATGAGCTTCTTTCTTCCGGGGAGGGCATCATGAAGAGCATAACGGGTAGCGTGGTCAGAGACCAGCTTATTTTTATGCTGGGTTTCGGGCTTCTCATGGGAATAATTTTCCCCTTTTTTACGCTCTGGCTGCTGAAGCTGCCGGCCGAAAGGATTCTGACTCCTCTTTATTTTTCGATGTGTGTTCTGGCCGGTCTGATCGTTGGCCTGTGCAATTATTTCATATTCCGGGGAGTTGTTTACAGATTTCTTTCCGGGCTCTTTTCCAGAATGGGTCTTTTCCAGACCAGGCTTGAGGCCTACAGGACTCAGCCAGATTTCGCCGAAGGTTGCCGGGCGGAAGACTGTCAGGTGGAGGCCTCATCAGCCGATATCCTGGGAAGGATTTCAGGGGATTTTAATAACTTGATTGCTTCGGTGGCTAATTTCGTGGAGGTCGAAAGGGCAACCGATGTCTTTCTGGATAAGCTCAAGCGCAGCCTCAAGCTGGAAGATGTAGCCGGGGTGGTGCTGGAGACTTTCAGCGACTATTTTGGCGGCCAGGGCAGTTTTCTGCTGGTGCTGGAGAGGGGTGAATTCAGGCTGGTCAAAAGCCAGTCAGTCGAGATGGATAAAGAACAGATTCAGGATAGCTACTGGCTCGACCTCCTGCAGCGGGGAACACCGGTGGTTGTTCCGGGAATTGAAAATGATGCTATCCATCTGCACATCGGAGTGGGGAATCTGGATCCCCGTCATATAGCTCTCATTCCGCTTAAATATCAGAATGAGGATGTCGGAGTTTGCGGGCTGGTTTCCAGAGAGCCCTTCAAGCATGACTTTGCCAGCCTGGAAGCCAGAAATTTTATAATTCAGGCCACTCCTTTCATCTACAACGCCCTGATTATGAAAAGGCTGGAGGTGATGGCGGCCATCGATGAACTGACCGGGGTGCTGAATCGTAGATTCGGGCTCAGACGACTGAATGAAGAATTTGAGAAATCAAAGCGTTACCGGATGCCGCTTTCGGTGGCCATGATAGATATTGACCATTTCAAGAAAATTAATGATACCTACGGCCATCAGGCCGGTGATTTCGTCCTGAAGACTCTGGCTGGCCTTTTTACCGGCAACGTCCGCGTTTCAGACCTGGTGATAAGGTTTGGCGGGGAAGAATTTCTGCTGGTCTTTAATGGAGCTTCGGCGGTCGACGCCTATCAGATTATTGAGAAATTAAGGACAATGGCTGAAACACTGCGGATGCAGTACGGGGCCTTTGATTTAAAGGTTACTTTGAGTTCCGGCGTGGCCAGCTTTCCTTCCGATAAGGTCAGCGACCTGCCCAGCCTGATTCACCAGGCTGATGTCGCCCTGTACCGGGCGAAAGAATCCGGACGCAACCGCACCATAATCGGCTCATAAACAGGGGACACCCTGCCCTGTCCCCAATCTCCCGGGGACATCTTAGGGTGTCCCCACCTAATTCAGCAAAGTCACAGGGGGAAATAACCTTCTCTTAGCGTACCAAAAAGGGACACCGTACAGTGTCCCCTTTAAGGGACACTGTACGGTGTCCCTTTTTGG
>CAZDZU010000436.1:0-1660 GCA_964509995.1 uncultured Eubacteriales bacterium
TTTTAAATCATTGCCCCACCATTTCCGTGAGGCCTCAATTTGTGTTAGAAAATTCGGGAAAAAGGGGAAAAACCGGGGAGAACCTTATGCTTCAGGCCTGAGGAGACTGACGCCTGCTTCTTTCCCGCAATCAATGTTGCCATTCACAGAAATTGAGATGCTTTTTGTTGGCATAGAAGCGGGCAGGTTCCGGGAGCTTGTTTTTAGAAAAAAAGCTGAGATAGCGGAAAGCCGGCTGCCATGTTGCATCTTTGAATGGTAAAATGTATTGTTGTTAAGAAAATTCCAGGGACAAGAATGAAGAAAATCAATCCGGAACTGGTGAAAACGCTGCAGGAATTCAGCCGCAGCTGGAACGGAAAGCGGACGAAGGCCTTTGCCGGCCTGGATTTCGAAGCGCTGCGGGAGGAGCTGTCCCGGGTCAGGGAAGCGGCGGTTGAGCAGAGCGATGAGCTCCTGGACAGGTTTATGGCCAGAGCCGCGGCCAGAGGAAGCCACGTCCATTTTGCGGCTGACGGAAAGCAGGCCAACGAGATTATTTTCCGGGTGCTCAGGGAGCGCGGGGCCAGGGTGCTGGTCAAGGGCAAGAGCATGGTCAGCGAGGAGACCTGGCTCAACGATTTTCTTAAAAAGCGAGGGGTGGAGGTCAGGGAGACAGACCTGGGGGAGTGGATCATTCAGCTGGCGGATGAAGCCCCGACCCACATGGTCATGCCGGCGATTCACCTGAACCGTGGCCAGGTGGCCGGAATATTCAGGAGGCGGCTGGGCGAAGAGGTGCCGGAGGATATAAGCAGGCTGGTCAAGGTGGCCCGCAAGCATGTCAGGCGCAAAATCCTGGAAGCAGGGGCCGGATTGAGCGGGGCCAATGCCCTGCTGGCCGAGGAAGGGGCGATAATGCTGGTTACGAACGAGGGGAACGGCCGGCTGGTGACCGGCGTTCCACCGGTTCACATCGTACTGGCCAGCCGGGAGAAGGTGCTGCCGTCGCTGAGAGAGGGGGTGAAGCTGCTGCGGGTGCTGACCAGAAATGCCACCGGTCAGGAAATATCGAGCTATGTCTCGGTGATTGCCGGCCCGCCGCGGGAAGAGCAGCATATCATCATCGTGGACAACGGGCGAAGCCGGCTGCAACGGGATTATGAATTCAGAGAAGTTCTGAAATGCATCAAGTGCTCGGCCTGTTTGAATGTCTGTCCGGTTTACCAGACGGTTGGCGGGCAGGAATTTTCCCATGTTTATATGGGCGGGATAGGGAGTTTATTGACCGCCTGGGTGCACGGGTTGAAGGAGTCGGAAGAACTGGCCTCATACTGCTTGAGCTGCCACCGCTGCGATGAAATCTGTTCGGTGAAGATTCCGATTGCCACGCTGGTGAGGAAGTTGAGGGAGAGGATTGTCCGGGAGAAAGGCGGTAAGCTCTGGAAGAGAGCGGCCTTCGCGGCCGTCCTGGGACAACCGGGAGTGGAGAGAAAGATTTTTGACCTGGGAAGAGCGGTTAGACCGCTGATCAGTAAGGAGGGGAGAGTGAAGTTTCCGCTGGCGGCTGGAGTGCTGAAGAGGCTTCAGAAATTCCCTGCCCCGGCGGAAAAAAGTTTTACGGCTCTGGCAGCGGCAGAGAAAGAAAAAGAAAAATCTTTCGGAGCAGCGGCTGGAGCGG
>CAZDZU010000437.1:0-1658 GCA_964509995.1 uncultured Eubacteriales bacterium
ATATTGGAGAAGCCAGTTCAGGCTGCTTGCCGGTTCTAAAGCAAAGCTGCGATGAAGCCTGGTGCCCCTTCGTGATCAGTTATTCTTGAAATTAAAGCTTTGATAAGCATGGAGAAAGAAAGATGAAAATTCCATCCCTGCCTGAAGAAATTTCTTCCCTGGGGATAAGAAAAAAATTCGCGAAGAAACAATATCTGTTTACGCCGGGTCAGGAAGCCTCCGGATTTTTCTATCTGGTTTCTGGAGAAATCAGGGTCTTCAAAATGGACAGACAGGCTAAAGAAGTTGAAGTGGTGAGAATAAAGCCGGGGGATTTTTTCGGCGAGGCGGCAGCCTTTACCTCCACTCGCTATCCGGCCTATGCCGAAGCTGTCACTGATTCTGAGGTCATTTATTTTGATAAGCAGAAATTTTTCCAGCGCCTGGATAAAAATCCCGCGGTTGCCCGCTTCTTCATAAAACTTCTGGCAGAAAAATGTCTCGTGCTCAACGAACGCATTGAGTCCCTGGGACTTCAAACCGTCCGCCAGAGACTGGCTCAGTATCTCCTATCCCGCTGTTCGGGCCAGATGGGCTGCCTGGTGGAAATCAGGGTGAAAAAGGCCGACCTGGCCAGGCTTCTGGGCACCATCCCGGAAACCCTCTCCAGGACTTTAAAGGCTTTCCAGCAGGCGGGCCTGATCGAAGTGAGCGGCCGAAAAATAAAGGTCAAAAATTGCCCTCTCCTGAGACAGGAACTTTTTTGCTGATTCTTGACTTAGGTCAAGGAATTTCCTGCCTTCAACTGATAACTTGATGTTGGATATTTCGAATAAGGAGAGTGCTATGGCTAAAAGAAAAGTAATTGAAATCGACCGGGATAAATGCAACGGCTGCGGTCTCTGCACCACCGCCTGTGCTGAAGGAGCTCTCGCTCTTGACGAAGAAAACAAGGCTTATCTGGTCCACGAAATATACTGCGACGGACTGGGTGCCTGTCTTGATGTCTGTCCGACAGGCGCCCTGAAAGTGGTTGAGAAAGAGGCTCCGGAATATGACCCGAAAGCCACACTGGAGCATGTAATAAAGACGAGGGGTCCGGAAGCTGCCCATCAGGTGCATGGAGCTCACCCTGAAGCCGGTAAGAGTTCACGCCCCCGACCCTGGCTGGAGGCAGTCTGCGGCTGTCCGGGAAGCGCCATGATGGAATTTCCAGAAGAAGGCAGGGCAGAGGAAGGAAGCACCGGAGAGGATAATCAGCCGGCTTCGGCCACACCTTCTGAACTGAGGCAATGGCCCATCCAGCTCCACCTCGTTTCCCCCTATGCCCCCTACTTCGAGGGCTGCGATCTGCTGATTGCAGCTGACTGCACGGCTTTTTCCCACGGCAATTTCCATCGCCGTTTTCTAAGGGGCAAAAGGCTTATCATTGCCTGCCCGAAGCTCGATGATACCCATAACTATGTGGAAAAACTGGCAGAAATAATCAGACACAACAAACCGCGGCGAATTTCTGTCGTCATCATGAGCGTTCCCTGCTGTTCGGCTCTTTACCAGATGGTCGAGCAGGCAGTGAGATTATCAGGGGAAAGCCTAATTCCAGAAAAGTTCGTGCTGAGCCCTGATGGTAGAGTGACAGCACAGGATAGAAAGTAAAGACTTAAACATCTATCCAGAAT
>CAZDZU010000438.1:0-1652 GCA_964509995.1 uncultured Eubacteriales bacterium
AGATGAAGAAGGAGATTCGGGATCAGATGGGTTTCCGGGTCATGCCATTCGCCCAGTTCTCCCCCGGGGTCGGCTCCGGCGGCGTTAAAGTAGCGCAGCGAAACATATTTGAGTCCATAGGCCCGGTCGTAATCGGGAAGCATCCTTTCCACCATAAACTTGCTCGCTCCATAAGGGTTGATGGGCTGAAGTGGATGGTCTTCCGGTATTGGAGTCTTTACGGGCTGGCCGTAAACGGCGGCGCTGGAGGAAAAAATAAAATATTTTACCCCGGCCTCCAGCATGGCCTGAAGCAGATTCAGGCTCGAAGTCAGGTTATGAAGGTAATATTTGTGGGGGTCGGCGTACGATTCTCCGACCTGCATCAAGGCGGCAAAATGCATAACTGCTTCTATCGGGTGGCGACGGAAAACATTTCTCACTTCCTCCGACGACCTCAGGTCAGCCTGAATCAAACGTCCGCCCCGGACCAGCTCCCGGCGGCCGGTGCTGAGGTTATCGAAAACTATTACCTCGTATTTTCTTTTGAGCAGTTCCTTGACAGTGTGTGAGCCGATATAGCCGGCTCCTCCGGTCACCAGAATGGCCACTATTTTTTCTCCTGAATCAATTTTCTGGCCAGCTTCAGTCCCTGGGCTCTCGTCTCGAAATGGTTGTCGAGCTGCAGACGGTAGAGTTTTTTCAGAAGCTGACCCATGCCCGGTCCGGGAGGTACACCCAGCTTGATGAGATCCCGGCCCATGAGCACTGGTTTGATGGTTTCCCTGTTAACCTTGAGTTCCTCAAATTTCCTGAGCAGCCACTGGGCCTGCCGGTCGAGGCGGGTGATAATCCTGGCCCGCCGTCCGGACCGGTCGGCGGTGTCAAGATAGACCAGGAGCTCGATTTCTCCTTTTATATCCGCCGCCAGACGGTTGAAAGCCTTTTTGGTAACCAGCTTTCTGTTCAGCCACAGCTCGGAAACACGGTGATGGTGACGGATCAGCATGGGGACTGCCTGCCGCAGGTTATAACCATTCCAGGAAAATATTTTCTGCCGCTGGAAGACTTTCCTGGCAATCTTTTCACTCAGCAGGTCGTGCCCGTTGTTGGTTATGACCAGGCGGTTCTTCTTGTATTCCCAGGAAGCGGTGGCCGGCTTACCGGTATCATGGAAAAGAGCAGCCAGCAGCAGGGCCAGTTTTCTGGTCGGTTCCAGACGGGTGAAGTCGGCGATGGCCCGAGCCTGGTCGACAGAAAGCAACGTATGAGCCCAGACCGTATGATGCCCGAACTCATCCTTTTCCGGGTGGAAGATTGAATCCTGGATAGACAGGGTCAGGCGGTAAAGCTCAGGAAAGAGCTGACGCAGGACTCCAAGGCAATGCATTTCAGCCAGACCTCGGGAGGGGCGGCGCGAGAGAAGCAGAATCTTGAACAGCTCTTCGTTAACCCTTTCCACGCTCAGTCCCTTGAGGTCAATTTCCCTGGCTACCAGGTAGATTCCCGGGTCTATCGAAAATTCAAGGACCGAGGCAAACCTGGCTGCCCGCAGAACCCGCAACGGGTCGTCAGGAAAAGCCCGGGGGTTGGTCAACCTGATCATTCTGTTCTTGATGTCCTCAGCTCCCTGGAAGGGGTCGATGAGGGTTCCGTCCTCAAGCCTCAGGGCC
>CAZDZU010000439.1:0-1648 GCA_964509995.1 uncultured Eubacteriales bacterium
GACCCGGCCAGCCGGTTGGGAAGCACCAGATGCCTGATCATCAGACCCCGGTACATCAACCCGTTGGCCGCTGGCCTGGCCACTCCTACCTGTCTGTTCATCTCCAGCATGGCTTTTCTGGCCATCTCCGGGTAAGTCCTGGCTCCCGAAGATAACCTGGAAGCCACCGACAGACTCCAGTACTTGAAATCAGGAAGATAAATATCCACCACTCCGTCCAGGTACTTGAGTATAGTCTCTTTTTCCCAGCCGTGGGTATTATAAACGACGGGCAAACGCAGCCCCCGCCCGGCCGCTATGTCCAGAGCCAGCAGGATGTGAGGAAGATAATGGGTCGGGGTGACCAGGTTGATATTATGACAGCCTATTCTCTCAAGTTCCAGCATCATCCCGGCCATCTCATCTAAACTGCGATGTTTTCCGGCGCCACCCTGGCTGATTTCCCAGTTGATGCAAAAGACGCATCTCAGGCTGCAATTGGATAAGAAGATCGTGCCCGACCCGCCCTTCCCCACCAGCGGGCGTTCCTCACCGAAATGAGGATGGAAGGCTGAAATCTTCAGCCGGTAATCGGAATGGCAATCCCCCCTGATGCCTTTAAGCCGGTCCTTCTTGCATTCTCTCGGGCACAGCTGGCACTCCTTCATAATCTCCCAGAGTTCCTGACCCCGGCGTTTCAGCTCTCCGCTCTGATGAAGCTTCAGATAGGCAGGTTCAAACCTGTTCTCGCTCATTTCTATATCCTGGCCAGGCATGACCCGGCAGTCACGCCGGCTTTCTGCTTGGGACCCAGAGAACAGCCTTTGAAATGTGCCCACCAAACCGGAGCCCAGACAGGCAAGGATGAATCGGCGCCGGTTGCACCTCTGGAGTAAATTCATCGCCGTTCCTCATAATCCAGCACTATAAATATAGGTTCGGCACTCCGGCCTGGCAAGGCAGGAAGGTCCGGCCAGCCTGGAATTTTACCCCTCCCGCCAATATACGTTGCAGTTCCCGTTCTGGCCGACGTCCGCAAGGCAATTTCTTCCGCTGGTCACGGCCATAATTCTTCTTGACCTGAAACCCGTTTCTATAATAAGCAATATATAAACAGGAGGTCTCAGATGAATGAAAAGGAATTAAAAACCAATAAACTATCCACCCCCATCAGCCGGCGTGAATTTCTGGGTAAGACAGCTGCTTCGGCCGCAGGTCTCATGGTCGTCCCCCGCCACGTCATCGGCGCCCAGAAGGACAAGAAGAAAAAAGCCCCCAGCGATACCCTGAACATCGGCTGCGTCGGCGTCGGCGGCAAGGGTTTTTCCGACGTTCAGTCGGTAAGCAGCGAGAACATCGTCGCCCTGTGCGACGTGGACGCCACCATGATGGAAAAGTTCCTGACCTCTGACCAGCATCTCCCCGAGCACAAAGCCAAATATGAAAAAGCACGCATCTATCGTGATTTCCGGGAAATGCTGGAGCGAGAAAAATCGCTGGATGCCATAACGGTCAGCACCCCCGATCACACCCACGCCGTGGTGGCCATGATGGCCATGAAAATGGGCAAGCACGTCTTTGTTCAGAAGCCCCTCACCCACACGGTCAGAGAAGCCAGACTCCTCCGCCAGGAAGCCGAGAAAAGAAACCTGGTCACACAGATGGGCAA
>CAZDZU010000440.1:0-1641 GCA_964509995.1 uncultured Eubacteriales bacterium
AAGCCGAGCTGGTCAGGGAAGCCCTGCTCTGCCTTTCGCCCGATTTGAGGGCAGTTCTGATACTGCGGGAAATTGAGGGCTTCAGTTACGAAGAAATCGCCCAGAAAATGAAGCTTCCCCTGGGCACCGTCAAGAGCCGGGTTAACCGGGGCCGGATCCAGATAGCTCAGGCCATCCTGGAAAAAACTGGAGAAAAGCTATGAACTGCCTGAAGGCTCAACTTCTGTTTTCAGCCTACCTTGAAGGCGAACTCCAGCCAGAGGTCAGAAAAGAACTTGAGGGCCATCTGGCTGCCTGTCAGGATTGTGTCCGCCTGCTTGAAATCACCCGCAGCCTCTCTTCCGAATGGTCAAAACTGCCCGAAATAGAACCCCCGGCGCATTTAATCCAGAAGCTTTACCTTATCCCGGAAACTGCTTCCACCCGCCGGAAAGCCGGAGTTTCCGCCTGGAAATTCTGGCTGAGCCCGGCCTTTCAGCCTGTTCTGACCTCGCTGACCGTTGTTCTGGTTGTTTTTTCGCTTCTGAGCTTCACCACTCCCGGAAAAAGCCTGAAAAAATCTGCCCTCCTGGAACTCGGCCGGACCTACAGCCTGGCTCAGAAGACTCTGGTCAGGGCCGGAGTGCTGAAGGATAAGTTGCAGGGTTACCGCGAAAATTTCATGGCATCGCTTGAAGCTAAGAACATCTATAAATCAGACAAAAATTAGAAATCAGATGGAGGTATAAAGTGGAAGAAAAAATCAAAATCGAAAAAAAGCCCGCCAAGTCGCCGGTTCTGGCCGGCATTTTCTCGGCCATCTTTCCGGGCACTGGGGCCATCTACAACGGAAATTACCTTAAAGGCGTCCTGTACATCATCATCTTTGCCGGTCTGGTAAGTGTCCAGAGCCGCGGTGGACAGCCCTTCGTGGGCCTGATGCTGGCCGGTTTTTACTTTTTCCAGCTCATCGATGCGGTCAATGAAGCCAGGAGAATCTGCGCCGCCGCCCAGCCAGAGTCCTCTCCGGGAACGACCGGGCTGTCGATCGAAACCGAAGTGGATATTTCCCGGCCATCAGGTTCTATCTCCTGGGGAATAATTCTTATCCTTCTGGGAGGCATTTTCCTGCTGGCCAACTACGATGTAATCAGCTATGACGCTCTTATTGATTACTGGCCCCTGGCCCTGATCGGTCTGGGCCTGAAACTTCTGGCTGATTATTTTTACGGGAAAAAATCAATCAGAAAATCATGAGGAGGAAAACCATGTCAAGACGACATAGAGAAAATTTAATCTGGGGTTTAATCCTGATCTTAATCGGAGCCATTTTCCTTCTGGAAAACATCGGCTACGATGCCTGGCGGACCCTGTTCAAACTCTGGCCCCTGATCCTGATCTTCTGGGGAGCTTCCAAGCTCTATTATGGAATCAGAGCCCGGAGCCAGGCTTCGGACGCTGCAGCCAAAACCATCGAAGCAGAGATACTCCCCGGGGACAAAAGAAATGAAAGCTAAGGAAGTCCTGCTCCTGATCTTTATCGTTGTCGTTGGAGTCGGTCTGCATTACCTGAATGACCTGAAGCTGACCGTTGATGACTGGGAAGTGGGTTTTCCTTTCCGCGGCGAACCGTATCTTTTTGAGGAAGTTAAGACCGAGGCC
>CAZDZU010000441.1:0-1641 GCA_964509995.1 uncultured Eubacteriales bacterium
CTTTCGCCACATTCAAAGAGAAAATATGAAATATTTTTCATATATTCAGGCTCCGGGTCAGGTATCTTTATTCTTTTAGCCGGTTGAATGACTCCTGCCTTCCTGGACAGGAAGGGTCTTTCGGAAAACAACTTTTACCAGGTTATTTGAGTTCACCGGGCAGCCTGTGTTAAGCTGGCTCTAAAATTGGATCCGGTAAATAAAACAAAAGATGGAGGAATGAGCGATGAAACCTCTTAAAAGACGTGAGTTTCTTAAAATTTCGGCCGGAAGCGGCGCCGCCCTGACAGTCTCTCCAGCTCTGATAAATAAGGAGCCGGAGACTATCAAGAGACCCCGGTGGACCTCATCTCTGGCCCCCGGTCTGGTCAGTCCGGGCAGCCGCACAAAGGTCAGGGTGGCCAAAATTTACATGGGCCTGCCCGCCCCGCACTGGCCCCGGCCTTCACTCGACCTCCAGCAGGAAATTCAAACCTATGAAAAGCAATTCGGCAAAATGCAGGAGGAATTTTCTGACGTTGATTTTGTGGTCAACATCCTGGCCAGTAAGCCTGAGGATGTTCGGCAACAGGCAGAGAAAATCAAGCAGGCCGATGGCATCCTGGCCATTCACCTTACCATCTGGATCACACCCGTCCTGGAGGAAATCCTGAAATTCAGGAAACCGACTGTCATCTTCGCTGCCCCTTACTCAGGTCATGAATGGACCTATTTCGGCAGCCTTATGAAACAGGAAAAGGGAGAGCTGGTGGACTGCTTTCTAACCTCCAACAGGAAAGAGCTGGCCAGGGCAGTGCGCCCCTTCCGGGCTATCCACCATCTGAGGGAAGCTAAAATTCTCAACCTGACCACCTCCCCTTTTGAAGAGTATTCCACCAGAGTGCGGGAAAAATTCGGCACGGAAATTAAGAGGATTACTCTGGACCGGGTGGAAAAGCTCTATGCCGCAGTCAACGAAGCTGATGCCAGGAAGGAGGCCGAACTCTGGCACAACGGGGCAGAAAAGGTGGTCGAGCCTTCCCGGGAAGAGGTTCTGAAATCAGCCCGCCTGGCCCTGGCTTTCGAAAAACTGATAGAGGAGGAAAAGGCTACGGCCCTGACAATCGACTGTTATGGCACCATGTGGGATAAGACCATAAAGCTGCCGGCTTACCCCTGTCTCGGTTTCAGCCGGCTCAACAATCGCGGCCTGGGAGGCATCTGCGAATCCGACCTGCGCTCGGCCATCACCCACATCATCCTTCAGGGTCTTTCCGGCAGACCCGGGTTCATCAGCGACCCGACGGTCGATGAAGATAAAAATTGCATCATCCTGGCCCATTGTATGGGAACGGTTAACATGGACGGTCCCGGGAAACCCGGTCATCCATACAAACTCAGAACAATCATGGAAAGAGAAAAAGGCGTGGTCCCCCAGGTGGAGATGAGGCTGGAGGAAAAAGTGACCCAGGCCATCATTGTCGGCACGGAGAGGATTCTTTATTTCACCGGCGAAATTGTGGACACCCCGGTCCGTCTCGAAGACGACCGCGGCTGTCGCACAAAGATCTCCGTCCGGGTCGACGGCAGCCTGGAAAAGCTCTGGCAGAACTGGTCGAGCGGCCTGCACCGGGTGACCTGCTACGGCAACCTCACCAGGGA
>CAZDZU010000442.1:0-1640 GCA_964509995.1 uncultured Eubacteriales bacterium
TCTGTTCGCCCAACCACATGACGAAGACGGTCCCCGTGGTCAGGGTCAAGGCTGTCAGCAACTGGAAACCGATTCCGGGATTGGGCACGACCCGCGCGCCTCCAGGGCTGGTGACGGTTTGTAGGAATAGGGCGATGGCGCAGCCTTGAATGATGCAAATGAGGATGGTGCCGTAGCGCGTGTATTGAGTGATTTTTTTCCGTCCCAGCTCACCTTCTTTGGAAAGCCGCTCAAGGTAGGGCCAGACAACCTTAAGCAGCTGCAGGATGATGGAGGCGCTGATGTAGGGCATGATGCCCAGAGCGAAAATGGTCATCCTGGACATGGCCCGTCCGGAGAACAGGTCATAAAATCCCAGAATTGAGCCGCGCTGGGTCTGCCAGAACTCAGCCAGAGCGGTGGCACTGACTCCCGGGTTGGGAATCTGAGCCCCGATTCGGTAGACAGCCAGAAGAAGGAGGGTGAAAATGACCCTCTTCCTCAGATCAGGAATGCTGAAGATGTTGCGGATACTTTCTAACATTATTCTTTCCCGATGGTGATGGCTTTGCCCCCGCTTTCTTCAATCTTCTTGACCGCAGATTGAGAGAAAGCATGAGCCTTTATGGTCTTGGGAGAAGTCAGTTGGCCCCTACCCAGTATTTTAACCAGTTCCGATTCTGCATGGATCAGCCGGTGCTCGAGCATTTCTTTCAGCCCGATTTCAGCAGCCGGAATTTTGTCCAGGCGGTCCAGGTTGACCTCCGCATACTCAATCCGGAATCTGTTGCTGAAGCCACGTTTGGGCAGACGGCGGTGCAGGGGCATCTGTCCGCCTTCGAAGCCCCACTTTCTCTTGTAACCGGCTCCAGCCAGCTGGCCCTTGTGACCGCGACCGGCCGTTTTTCCCAGACCGGAGCCCGGGCCCCGGCCTCTTCTCTTATCGCTTTTCCTGGCGCCCTGAGCGGGTTTCAATTTACTGAGATTCATGGCTTATCTGTCTCCTCCACCTCGAGCAAATGAGAGATTTTTCTGACCATGCCCCTGATTTCCGGGCAATCCTTTCTGACCACCTGGGAATTGAGCTTTCGCAAGCCCAGGCCATAGGCCACCAGGCGGTGTTTCTGGGGATGGCCGATCAGGCTTCGAACCAACTTTATTATAAGATACTTCTCTTTTTTCATCTTGGCCTCACCTTAAGATTTGGCTTTTTCGCTTTCCTTGCCTCTCAGCTTGTTAACCTCTTCTGGCTTCTTCAACTTCTTAAGAGCATCTATCGTGGCCTGGGCCACGGTGATCGGATTCCCGCTGCGGATGGACTTGGTCAGGATATCCCTGACCCCGGCCAGCTGCAGAATAACCCGGGCGGCCCCGCCGGCAATAACGCCAGTTCCACGGGAAGCTGGACGCAGGACTACTATTCCGGCATCAGATTCCCCCTTGATCATATGAGGAATGGTCGTTCCGGCCAGAGGCACTTTAATCATGTGCTTTTTGGCATCCTCGACGGCCTTGGCTATGGCCTGGGGAACTTCTCGAGCCTTGCCCAGCCCTATTCCCACCCGGCCACTCTCGTTGCCCACAGCCACCAGGGCCGAGAAACTGAGGTTCTTGCCGCCCTGACCACCGGTACCACCTTTATCATGTGGCTGGGCGAACAG
>CAZDZU010000443.1:0-1636 GCA_964509995.1 uncultured Eubacteriales bacterium
GTGCTGAGGGTTGTAAAATCAACCCGGATTAACGGTCGAACTGGACGGTCGGATTCAGCTCTTGAAGAAGGGTGGAAGTGCTGGTACGGATGGGCTCCACCCCCCCACGGCCCCCGGCTTCTCTCAGACCCGTCCCGGCTTCTTCACCCGGAAGGCTTCCGGCCTCATTCAGGTCAAAATATTCGCTGGCCGGGCTGACTAAAAATGGGTGCCAAAACGTGCTATCATATTAAACCCGGGCCCGGATAATCATTGGCTGTCAAGCCTGAAAAACTGCCCTCTGGAGGCAGGGATAGCAATCTAGCCTGAGCTTTGTAGCCATAATTCGACTACCGGACTGGAGCAACCGAAAAATAATGATTTCTGTTGAGGAATTATCAAAAAGTTTTGCCCGTCAGGTTCTTTTTGAAAAAATCAGCTTCAAGATTAACCCTGGCGAGAGGGTGGGCCTGGTGGGGAAAAACGGACATGGCAAGTCCACTCTATTCCGAATCATAGCCGGACTGGAGGAACCGGATGAAGGCCGGGTGGTTGTCCCAAGAAATTACCGTCTCGGTTACCTTCAGCAGGAGCCTGACTTCCGGAAGCCCACCGTCCTGGAGGAAGCCAGCTCCGGCCTGCCGGCCTGCGATTCCGACCAGCTCTGGCGCGTGGAAAAAGTTCTGGCAGGCCTGGGTTTTTCGTCTGAAGATTTCCAGAAAAATCCCCGCCAGCTCTCGGGAGGTTATCAGGTCAGGTTAAATCTGGCCCGGCTGCTTCTGGCTGATTATGACCTTCTCCTCCTGGATGAGCCCAATAACTACCTGGACATCACCTCCATCCGCTGGCTGGAAAAATTCCTGCTCTCCTGGCGGGGCGAGCTGATGTTCATAACCCACGACCGCAGCTTCATGGACCGCGTGGCCACCCACATCCTGGGTCTGCACCGCCGGAAGGTTCGTAAAATCGAGGGCGATACCGAAAAATACTACAACCAGCTGGCTCTGGAAGAAGAAGTCTACGAAAAAACCAGGATTAACGACGAAAGAAAGCGCAAGGAACTGGAGGTCTTTATCAACCGTTTCCGGGCCAAGGCCCGTCTGGCCGGTCTGGTGCAGTCCCGCCTGAAGTACATCGAGAAAATGGAACAACGCCAAAAGCTGGAAAAGATCAAGAACATGGAATTTTTCTTCCTGGAAAAGAAATTTCATCATAAATATGCTCTGAGCCTGGATAATGTCAGCTTTGCCTACACTTCAGATAAGCCTCTAATCAGAAATTTCAGCCTCCATATAGGTGCCCGGGACCGGGTGATGGTCATCGGGCCTAACGGACGCGGCAAAACCACCCTGCTCAAGCTAATGGCCGGACGCCTCAAACCGCAATCCGGAGAAATTACCTCTCCCCGGTCTGTTTCATCGGGCTACTACGAACAGAGTTATGCCGAAGAAATGAACAGCGCCGGTACCGTGCTGGAAGAAATCGGTTCGGCCAACACCCAGCTGGAGCCGGCCCGGGTCCGTCAGATTGCCGGCAATCTGCTGTTTGAGGGTGACGAAGCCCTCAAACCAATCCGGGTGCTGTCCGGTGGCGAAAAGAGCCGGGTTCTTCTCGGAAAGATCCTGGCCAGCCCGGTCAACCTGCTGCTCCTGGACGA
>CAZDZU010000444.1:0-1634 GCA_964509995.1 uncultured Eubacteriales bacterium
GCCCTGGCCGAGCTCGGGTTTATTGTCGTTCAGGTTGACGGCATGGGAACCAGCAATCGCTCGAAGGCCTTTCATGATGTCTGCTGGAAAAACCTAAAAGACGCCGGTTTTCCCGACCGGATTCTCTGGCATAAAGCAGTGGCCGCGAGATATCCTTACTACGACCTCAGCCGGGTTGGTATCTATGGCACCTCGGCCGGCGGTCAGAATGCCCTGGCTGCCCTGCTGTTTCATCCGGAGTTTTACCAGGTCGGATTTGCGGCTGCCGGCTGCCATGATAACCGCATGGACAAAATCTGGTGGAATGAACAGTGGATGGGCTGGCCTCTGGGTCCGGAATATGAAGCTTCCTCCAACACGGTAAATGCCCATCGGTTGAAGGGAAAGCTGCTGCTGGTGGTACCCGAGCTGGATACCAATGTTGACCCGTCCACAACCTATCAGGTGGTCAATGCCCTGATCAAGGCCGGCAAGGATTTCGAACTGCTGGTTGTTCCGGGCGCCAATCATGGTTCTGGCGGGGCTTACGGCGAAAGAAAAAGGAATGACTTTTTCGTCAGGCATTTGCTGGGAGTGAATCCGCCTGACTGGAACCGGCTGGACATAAAGCTGCCCGAACCGCGGCCGTCTTTTATGTCAAGATCACCCGAGGAAGATATTGAGCAGTAATCGGGCTCAACAGCTGCGGTTGCGGTTGCAAGCTTGAAACGGCGGGTCTGATCAGGCCCTTTTTTATCGGGCCAGGGGCCGAGAAAGCCTGAGTGGCTGCAGCCTAAGAGGGTCTCTTCTGCCGGCAGAATTATTTACTGCCGCCTCGGAAGCCGGTGGCGAAGGTGCCTCAACTTTTCATTCCATCAACGCCAACAAGGTGCCGGGATATTTTTGTTCTTCTTGAATGGGCGTATTGATATTCTGCTAATCGCAGATGATGATCAGCTGCTGTTTCAAACAAAACCGCATGTTAATGGCCTGTCCTTTGAGATAAGATGAGATGCTTGAGGCGCTGCCGCTTCCAGGTATAAGTAATGTGGATCAGGCCATCTCGAGTCTGGATTATGGCCGGATAAGAAAACTCTGAACCGGGTTCATTTTCCAGCACCAGAACCTGGCGCCATTTGATGCCATCTCGGCTTGAAGCCAGGGTCAGGAGGTGCCGGCCTTTCTCTGTCGGGTTTAAGACCAGAAGATGCTGTCCATCATTCAGGGTAACGGCGTCAATTCCGCTATCAGGATTTGGAAGTTCTGTGGGTTTTAGGTCGCTCCAGTTTCTGAAATCCCGGGGATCTGACCAGCTTTCCATGATTAGGCCCTGTTTAGAACGGCAGAGAATCTGAAAGCGTCCGTCGGGGTGCCTTAGAATTGCTGGCTGAATGGCCTGGATTTCCGGCGGCCGGTTGAGGTCAGGTCCGCGCTGCCATTCTCCTTCCGGTTTGTCTGTCCATTCCATATGGACTTTCCAGCCCGAATCTTCAGTGCTGGAACCGCAGAGAAGGGTGTCGTCTTCAAGTTCAATCGGTTTATTTTTTATCGGGCCCAGAATTCCAGCCGGCAGTCGCCGGGCAGCGCTCCAGGTCTGTCCTTCATCTTTTGATATTTTTAGCCAACCCCACCAGGTTGAAGGGCCGGGGCCAACT
>CAZDZU010000445.1:0-1621 GCA_964509995.1 uncultured Eubacteriales bacterium
GAATATCAGGGCCGAAGAGTCATCCGCCATGTTTTCAAAGCCGAAGAGATTTACGACGGCAAATATACTTCCCGCGGCCCGGACCTGGTGGTGGTCTCCGAGCCTGGATTTGACCTTAAGGGTTCCATAAAGAAAAAGGAAGTTTTCGGTCGCAGCTACCTCCAGGGGATGCATACCTGGGACGACGCTTTCTTCTGGTCCATGGAAGAACACGGACCGGACCTGGCCATCGAAGACCTGGCCGACCTGATCATCAAAAAAACTAAATGAAATCCGGAAACAGTGAAAATTCACAGCAGAGTAATCGACCGGGGCCGGCGATAAGTTTCTGGCTGCTATTCCTGTTTCTGCTCCTGAACCTGGTGTCCGCAGCCCGGGCCTATATCGGGCCGGGAGCCGGGTTTGCCTTTCTCTCGTCCTTTCTGGTTTTTTTCCTGACCTTTTTTCTGGCTTTCTTCTCGCTCTTGAGCTGGCCCTTTCGCCTTTTAATCCGTCTGCTCCGTGGCCAGAAAGCCTATAAGAACAGCCTGGTCGAGCGGGTAGTCATTCTGGGCTTCGACGGGATGGACCCGGTGCTGGTCGAAAAATTTATGGCTGAGGGCAAGCTTCCCAACCTCAGCCGGTTGAGGAAAGAAGGGACTTACCGCCGCCTTCAGACCACCACTCCAGCCATCTCCCCCGTGGCCTGGTCATCCTTCATGACCGGCTGCGAACCATCAAAACACAACATCTTTGATTTCCTGAGCCGCAACCCCAAGAATTATCTTCCCGACCTTTCCTCGGCCCGGATAGGCCCTCCGCCTCGGTTCCTGCCTCTTGGCCGCTACCGGATCCCCCTGAGCCGGCCGGAAATAAAACTGCTGCGCAAGAGCCAGCCCTTCTGGAAAATTCTCGGGCAGCAGGGAATCTTTTCCACCGTCCTGCGTGTTCCCATCACCTTCCCACCGGAAAAGTTCGCCGGACACCTGCTCGCGGGAATGTGCCTGCCCGACCTCAAGGGCAGTCAGGGAACCTTCCTTTTTTACACCAGCAACCCGGAAAGACTCCAGAAAAAGGAAGGAGGAGAAAGCCAGCTGGTCAGAGTCGAAGGACAGATGGTCAGAACCCATATCAGCGGCCCGGAAAATTCCCTGCTGAAAAAGCCGGAAGAAATCCGCCTGCCGATGACCATAAAGCTTGATTATGAGCAGGAGTCGGCCCGGGTTGAAGTTTCAGGACAGCGTTTTGAACTGAAGAAGGGTGTCTTCTCCCCCTGGGTCAAGCTCAGTTTCCCGGCCGGACCCGGCATGAAAATCAGAGGAATTGCCCGATTCTATCTGCTGAGTCTGAAACCGCATTTTGAGCTGTATGTCACTCCCCTCAACATCGACCCCGAAAAACCGGCCCTGCCGATCTCCCATCCGTTCATCTATGCTCCTTACCTGGCCAGGCTGTTCGGCAGCTATGTCACCCTGGGCGAGGCTAACGACACCTGGGCGCTGAATGAAGGGGTCCTTCCGGAAAAGGCCTTTTTGGAACTGGCCTATTCCTTCCACGAAGACTGGGAAAAAATATTTTTTAACGCTCTGAAAAAGACCCGCCGGGGGCTGGTGGCCTGTGTCTTTGAGACCACCGACAGCAT
>CAZDZU010000446.1:0-1610 GCA_964509995.1 uncultured Eubacteriales bacterium
AAAATCCCCGACTACATCTTCACCCGTGCCTCCCTTAAATGAAACCGGGGACACCTTCTATATTTCCGAATTTTTTGGGCTCGAAAATCAGGAAATATTATTTGTGTCCCCATTTTTTATGTGTCCCCATTTTCTATAAAAGCTCCTCCATCAAGTCCAGATTATCCAGCATACTTCTGGTAATCAGAAAATTCTCTTTGACATGAGCATGTCCATTTTCGCCTAACTGCCGCGCCAGCTCCGGTTCCTTCAGTATCTGAACAACCTTCCTGGCGCATCCTTCGATATCATTAGGTTCTACCAGAAAACCTGTTTTCCCATCTTTTATCTGCAACGGTATTCCTCCGACTCTGGAAGCCACCACCGGCCTTCTTTTCCACAGGGCTTCAGTCACCGTTAGCCCGAAGCCTTCCCTCAGCGATTTCTGTAATACCACTGACGCCGTAGATTGCAGGGCATTCACCAGAATGTTATTTTCCTCCAGGATCAGAATAACGTCATTCCTGTTTTTAACTTTCTGGGACACTCTCTCATATATTTTCCGACCCTCCGGGTCATCCGTCGCCAGATTTCCGCAGAGAACCAGCTGGCAGTCCACTTCTTTTTTCACCAGCTCAAAAACCTTAACCACTCCTTCCGGATCCTTCCACTTATCAAACCTGGAGATCTGTGTAATTATGGGCCTGTCGTTTGAGATGCCGAACTTATTCAAATATTTTTTAATGGTATTTTTATCAAGCGGCTTATTTTTGGCCGAGAGCGGGTCAATGGTGGGATGTTGAACCCGCTGGCAGACAGGCAGGTCTTTCTTCTTATAATTATCATGCGAGACGATGACCATATCGTACCTGAGAATAAAAGTCTTTAGATACTCCCACAGCTCGGGGTTGGGATTGGACAGGTCAACATGGCACCTCCAGACCCAGGGCTGCCTTTTCCGATAAAATCTGATCAATGGTAGCGGCTGAGGATCGTGAACAATCACCAGGTCGTGGTTCAAATGAGTGAACCTGGAAAAATACTCATTCTGATCCACATATATTTCTTTCTTCATGCCGGTCAGGTTAATTGATTCTCCCTGGAGACCATTATGAAATTTCTTGGTAATACCGAAAAAATCGGGCGAGCCATGAAGGATTCTCCAGCCGGTAAAAACACCGGCATCATTCATCATCGATACCAGACTGGCTAAGATCTCAGCCACTCCCCCTCCCTGGTAAGTAGAATTGACATGAACGATGTGCTTATGAGCAAATTTTCTGGCCTTCATAAAAATAGTATGGATGATTTCGTCACCCACAACCTCCCGGTAATCTTCAATTCTTCTGATCATTGTTCAATCTCTCCTAATTTTTTTAATAATTTTATAACATCCCGGTAACTGTATAAATTATATCTGGCATGGGTGTGACCGACTCCCACCCTTATGGTATAAGCCTTTTCCGGGAGAACTTTGAACAGGTCCTCATCGGTCCAGTCATCGCCGGCGGCCAGGATGAAATCATATTCATCTTCTAGCAGCCAGCAAAGGCCGGCCGTCCCCTTGTTGATTCCGGCGCATCTTATCTCAACGACCTTGTTGCCGTGGAGCACCTGGACATCCACACCGG
>CAZDZU010000447.1:0-1609 GCA_964509995.1 uncultured Eubacteriales bacterium
GTTATAGGCCCCCAGCCTCATGGTTCCACCCAGGTCGGAATCCTTTCGCAGCAACCGCCAGAGGCGAAAAATCTTGTGGGGCGACTGATTGTCAAACTCTTCGCTGTGAGCCCCCTTCAAGCCGGCTACGTTGCGGGCAAATTCCACCGTGGCGCATTGCATCCCCAGGCAGATGCCGAAAAAGGGCAACCCCTTCTCTCTGGCGTACTGGATGGCTCTGATCTTGCCCTCAACTCCGCGCTGACCGAACCCGCCGGGCACCAGGAGGCCGTCCTTGTTTTTAAGGATTCTGGCCGGCTGGCCCCGCTCCAGGTCCTCGGCCTCAATCCAGTCAATATTGACTCTCAGCCGGTTGGCCAGTCCGCCATGGTCCAGCGCCTGGTAAAGGCTGAGGTAGGAATCATGCAAGCCGATGTATTTTCCGACCATGGCGATGGTCACTTCGCCCTCTGGATGATGCCGGCGCTGGACCAGCTCCTGCCACCGGCCGAGGTCGGGCTGACGGGCTTCAAGAGCCAGTTTCTTCAGGATGATTCGGTCAAGTCCTTCAGTCGCGAAATTGAGCGGGATGTCGTAGATGGAAGGAGCGTCAACGGCGGTTATAACCGCCTCCAGCGGCACATTGGTGAACAGGGCAATCTTGCCCTTGATGTCAGCGGGCAGCTCCCGGTCACTCCGGCAGAGCAGAATATCCGGCTGAATACCGATGGCCCGGAGCTCCTTGACGCTGTGCTGGGTGGGTTTGGTCTTGAGCTCGCCCGAGGTACCGACAAAGGGAACCAGGGTCAGGTGAATGAACAGGGTATTTTCGCCACCCAGGGACAGCCTCATCTGCCTGATGGCTTCCAGAAAGGGCTGACTTTCAATATCACCGACGGTGCCGCCGATCTCCACAATGTCGATATCATTGTTTCCGGCCACCGAGTAAAAGGCATTCTTAATCTCGTCGGTTACATGCGGAATCACCTGGACGGTTTTCCCCAGGTAATCTCCCCTTCGCTCCTTCCGGATGATGGCTTCATAGATTTTGCCGGCCGTCCAGTTATGAAGTTTGCTGGTCCTGGTGGAGGTGAAGCGCTCGTAATGTCCCAGGTCCAGGTCTGTCTCGGCCCCATCATCGGTTACGTAGACTTCCCCGTGCTGAAAAGGACTCATCGTGCCGGGGTCGACATTAAGATAGGGGTCGAATTTTTGCAGGGTGATTTTGTAACCGTGCGACTCCAGCAGCAATCCGATGGAGGCAGCCGCAATTCCTTTGCCCAGGCCCGAAATCACTCCGCCGGTCACAAAAATAAATTTACTCATCTCGGTCTTCTTTCTGTGACTATTTTCCATAGATTATAAAACTATTATCCCGCCGGCTCAACCTCCCGAACTTGCCGAATCAAAACCCATTCGGCTTCAGGAAATTCAATTGAAGCCGGACGATAAAAAATGGAGCACCGGCCTGGCGATTTCGCTCATATTTTTTCTGGTTGCCGATTATTGAAATTTATGACCCTTCTGACATTTTGACACCAAAACCTGAAGCCTGATTTCTCTTCAGGACCGGGAAACAGCCCTTCGATACAGTTCCGGCGAGGAGAGCCGCCCGCACGCTATGTATCTC
>CAZDZU010000448.1:0-1607 GCA_964509995.1 uncultured Eubacteriales bacterium
ACCCGGAATTGCCTGAATAGAGTTTTATTCTGGTCTTCAATCAGCGGATAACTGAACGCATACCGGCGGACAAATTGTTCCAGCCGCTCGCGGCTTTCCGTTGCCACTCCCACCAGAGTAACAGGGAGAGACATCCCGTCCACAAAATCTTTCATCTCAAAGAGTTCTTCCCAGCAGACATGGCAGGCGAGGGATATGAACACCAGTACCAGCGGCCGTTCTTTGTATCCTGCGATTTCTTCTATCCTGTTATAGATGCTGCTCCGGAAGGGTTTTTCATCGCCCGGGAAAAGTGGTGGTCGGGACAGCAAGATAAAGATCAGCAAAGCAGCTAACAGAAGAGAAGAACCTGATTTCTTCATTATGGGCCAACCCGGTAGACAAAAAGTTCATCGTCAGTGTTCAGAACATAGAAGGTCACCCCATCGGTGGCCAGAAGCCGGATGGCCTGGGGAAACCTTATCTTTTCCAGTAATTTACCCTTCTGGTCGATAACGCAGACTTCCTTCCCGGGTCCCAGGTCGCCCCGGCTGTCTGAATCGGGCACCAGAAGGTAAAACTTATCTCCAGAGCAGGCTACATTCCAGAAGGCCACGCCGACCCGCTTCTTTTCAGATTTAAGAGGAAGCTCAACACTTTTGACAGGACAGGATGGGTCCAGTTTAATCTGCTCTCGGACCTTTCCCTCGGAATCAATTTTAAGGATTTGAGGGCCGTTATATTTATGAAAAATGAATATGTTTCCCCGGTCATCTCTTTTAAGAAAGATTTCATTGATGAGGGTGAAATACACCTGATCGGCTGAAGGCAGAGGGTCGATTGCCTGCCATTTAAGCCCTCCCCGGGAATCATAACAGTAGAGAATAGTCTCTTTTTTGCCGAGCGGCAAGGGCCGGTTAGAGACGACAATTCTTTCGCTGTTCAGCACCGCCAGGTGAACCGGGTCGACCTCAACTCTGAAGTTGCCGAGCAGTTTGCCCTCCAGGCTGAAGATTTTGACCTGACGATTGAAGGAATCGGCCACATAGATTTTGCTGTCATGGATATCAAGGCCAAGAGGGGTGTCGAATTCATCTGGACCCTGACCCTGTTTCCCGATGGTCGTCTTCAGCCGGCCGTCCGTGCCGACCAGCTTCAGGCAATTTTCTCCCGATTCTGAAACCAGGATTCCGGCCGGAGAAAGGAGCAGGGTAAATGGCTTGAAGAAGAAGGGCCGGTCCTGAATTCCGTCGAGCCTGACCTCTCTGGCCACCCGCTCGGTAACGGGCTGGCTCTGGGTAAACCCGGGAATGATCATTAAGAAAGTCAGCAGGAGCAGAAATGGCAGGGTTTCCCTTTGCCCCCGCCAGGGCTGTGCTGTCTTCATCAGAGCCCTCCTTTACTTAATTTAGAAAAGGGGCCTGCCGTCATAAGCAGGCCCCTACTGGCAGTCTAAAATTTCTGAGTAAGGTAACAGGCCATCTTTTCCAGGTCACAAGCCACAAGGGCGGCGAAGGTGACAAAGGTGCTCAGGTCAGACATCAGCACTTCCTTCCGGCATTGCTTCCAGTTGGTCAGGCAGATGTCTTCAATGGCCCTGGTTTCAGAAGGGAAGAGCAGGAGAATAG
>CAZDZU010000449.1:0-1217 GCA_964509995.1 uncultured Eubacteriales bacterium
CCGTGCAGGATCATCAGAGGGAAATAAAGGAGGAGAGAAGCCAGCAGGACTCCAAAGATGTCACCCACCTGCATTTTCCAGGGTGTTCCACCAAGGATATGGCCGACTTTAAGGTCCTGAAGCATTTCACCGGCAACGGCCGATGACACGCAGACCACCGAGGCCACGCCCAGCACAGCCACCACACCGCTCGTGCCCCTGGCCCCGATAAGTACCATCAACAATCCGGCTATAATCAGAGTTGACAGGGTCAAGCCCGAGATGGGATTGTTGGAAGAACCGATGGTTCCGACCAGATTGCCGGAGACAGCGGCAAAGAAAAATCCAGCCAGGGCCATAACCACCGCGGCCAGAATGGCCGGGGGATAGCTTCCGGCGAAGATCCTGTAAACAAAAACCATAAGAACCACCGTTACCGCCATCAGAAAGAGAACCAGCCTGCTGTTCAGGTCCTTTTCTATTCTTGAGGTTACCTCTGTTTTTTCAGCCGCTTTTTTGACATCGCTTATTGACCGTCTGATTCCCGCTCCCAGATTTTTCCTCATGCGGAAAAGAGTGTAGCCGGCACCGACCAGCATCCCACCAACGGCAATCGGTCTGATAATGAATTTCCAGACATTGGTTACCAGCTCCGGCCAGGCCACGTCTGACATGGCTACTCCGGGTCCGTAAAATTGAGTCACCAGATGGGGACCGAGGAAATACATCAAAAGAGGAGCAAATAAACCCCAGGCCAGAACCCCGCCTGCAAAATTAAGGGAGGCCAGACGCGGTCCTATTATGTAGCCGACACCGATGTAAGCCGGAAAGATACCGGGTCCAGAAATGCTGACCAGCCCCCCGGTTCCAATGGTCTCAGCCTCTTTGCTGGCTCCCAGCCGGACGAAGCTGGAACCGATTTTCCCCAGCTTTATTATGAATTCCTTGGAAGCAGCAAAAAGTTGTACCACACCCAGGGCATAAAGCAGAGCTCCGACTCCCATAGCCTGGAAAAGGAACTTGGCTCCCGCGCTGCCCTTCTGTCCGGCTTTGTGGATTTCGGCCGCGGCTACTGATTCTGGAAAGGGGAGCTCCGGGTCTGTTACCATGATCCTTCTGAGGAAGGTGACAAACAGAATTCCCAGCAACCCGCCGACAAACATCAGCGCCGTGGACTTGATGTAGGCATCAACGGTATTGAATTTCAGCCAGGCCCCGGTTATCAGGAAGGCCGGGAT
>CAZDZU010000449.1:1227-1601 GCA_964509995.1 uncultured Eubacteriales bacterium
CCTATCGAGCCGACGGTTCTGGCTATATTTTCCTCCAGGATTGAACCGCGCATGATCTTCAGCAGGGCCATGCCAATGACGGCAGCCGGGTAGGTAGCGGCTATGGTCATTCCGGCCCTCAAGCCGAGATAGGCGTTGGCTGCTCCCAGAATGACAGTCATAATCAAACCCAGGATGACCGCCCGCAGGGTGAATTCTTTCAGGTCAGTTTTTTCAGGGACATACGGTTTATGGTCCATCTGGCTCTCCTTTCCAGTTTTTTCTTAATGTATATTAAAAAACCTAAAGTTAAGTCAAGAAAATTTTTGCTTTTTAGGGGTGATTTACTATTTGCCAGAGGTGTTTTTTTATGTTAAATATCATATGGCAGACCG
>CAZDZU010000450.1:0-1591 GCA_964509995.1 uncultured Eubacteriales bacterium
CTACCGCCTGGCCGAGGCCGGCGCCAACCCCAATGCCATAGCCGAAAAACTGCTTAACAACAATACCGCGGCCAAGGTGCAGCTGCTGGGGAAAGTGCTGACCAGGCTGAGAATGAATCCGGCCGGAAACCTGGCCCTGCTGACCATGTTCCGCCGGGACCTGGAAGAAGTGGGTTTGAAGGATGTTGATGTGGAAGACATCACCACCATCGCCCGCTCCATCAAAGGAGTGGAGATGGTCATCTTCTTCAAGGAGATGGAGCCAGGAGTCTTCCGGGTCAGCCTCAGGTCCAAGGGACAGGCCAATTCAGCCCTGGTGGCTGAAAGCTACGGAGGCGGTGGTCACATGCATGCCGCTGGCTTCACCGTCTACGGAGAACACGAAAAATTAACGCGCGAAATTGAGCTGGCGGTGGAAGACATACTGAGCAGAAACCGCAACCGGGGCTGAGAATTTCCTCAAACATGCCAACCATGAACGGCCTGATTGTCGTCGATAAACCCGCCGGTCTAACCTCCCATGATGTCGTTCTCAGACTCAGAAAAATACTTAAGGTGCGAAGAATCGGCCACGCCGGGACGCTCGACCCCCTGGCCACGGGAGTGCTGCTGATAACAGTCGGGCAGGCCACCCGTCTTTTCCCCTATCTTTCCGGCCTGGACAAGACCTACAGCGGAGAAATCAGGCTGGGCCTGGCCACAGACACTTATGATTCTGAAGGGCAGAGCACCGGTCCGGAAAGCAATGAGTTCCCCGAAGAAAAAAAACTCCTGGAGGCAGCTGCTTCTTTTACCGGGGAAATTAATCAGCTTCCCCCGCCCTACTCGGCCAAGAAGATTAACGGCCAGCCAGCCTTCAGGCTGGCCCGCCAGGGTTTGAGGCCCGAACTTAATCCAGTAAAAGTGATCATCCACAGGTTCCTCCTCCTGGACTACCGGCCGCCGCTGGTCAAGTTTATGGTCGAATGCTCATCGGGGACCTACATCCGTTCGCTGGCCCACGACCTCGGTCAGAAACTGGGCTGCGGGGCTCATCTTTCTGCCCTGAGGCGGGTGGCCTCGGGTCTATACACCGAGGAAGAGGCTCTGAGCCTTGAAAAAATAGAACAGCTGGTCCGGGAAAAGAACTATGAACAATTTCTCCTCCCGCTGGACAGGCTGCTCTCAGAATACCCGGCCGTCTGGCTGGATGAACAGGGAATCAGGCTTTTTACCCATGGCGGCGGGTTCGGTCTCAGACATGTCAGCCGGGCGAACCTGGCCGGCCAATACCGGCAGAATCCTCCGGTTTTCCGGGTCTTTTCAGGCGGCAACCGGCTTCTTGGCCTGGCCAGGTATGAGGCCGCAGAACAGTCCTTCCGGCCAGAGCTGGTTCTAACCTCCTGTCAATCCGATTAAGACCACTCTTACTGTCAAATTTTTTTACCGTCTTTCAAAAAAAGTTAACAACCGTCCTTGAAATTTAACCGATCCTGATATATTTTAAATAGGCGATGAGGCTAAACCGGAACCAGATAGAACATTTATCATTTGTAATACTGAGAGCGCTGATAAAAGAGGGGAAAATTCTGGTCGAAGACCGGACCAAGGT
>CAZDZU010000451.1:0-1588 GCA_964509995.1 uncultured Eubacteriales bacterium
GCCCATAAGATCTTTTTTATTTCTGGCGGCCTGAATTCAAGTAAACAGAATAATTAATTAAGCGTAATTTCTTAAATTAACAGAAGAAGAAAGATGAACCGGACGATAGCCTGATTTGCCTCTTAACTCAGGGCATAATCCACGGCCGCTTGGGCATGGATGACTGTGGTATCGAATACCGGTAGCACACTGTCCTTCTCCTTGACCAGCAGGCCGATCTCAGTACAGCCCAGAATAATTCCCCCGGCTCCGGCCGTGGCCAGTTTTTCAATCACGGTGGCGAATTTCCGGCGTGATTCTTCCCGTAAAAGCCCGTCGCATAGTTCATGATAGATGACGTGGTGGACCAGCTCCCGGTCATAATCGTCGGGCACCAGAACTTCCAGACTATGTTCCTTCTCCAGCCGCCCGCGATAGAAGTCCTGTTCCATCGTAAAGCGGGTGCCCAGCAGGCCCACTTTCCTTAAGCCGCGGGCTTTGATTCTCTCAGCCGTAGCGTCGGCAATGTGGAGCAGCGGAATGTTCACCGCGGCTTCAATCTGCGGGGCAACCTTGTGCATGGTATTGGTGCACAGCACTAGAAAATCGGCCCCGCCGGCTTCCAGCCGGAGAGCAGCCTGACTCAGAATCCAGGCCGTCTTATCCCACTCTCCTTTATGCTGCAGCACCTCGATCTCGGCAAAATCAACTGAATACATAACACACCGGGCGGAATGAAAGCCGCCCAATCTCCTTTTGACTTCCTCATTGATAATCCGGTAATACTCGAGTGAAGATTCCCAGCTCATCCCGCCGATTAAACCGATGGTTTTCATTTTTTCTCCCTCCATGACCCTATTATCTGACCTTCCTTGAATATTAGCCAGTGCAAAGCCTTTAATTTTTCCTGAGAACCAGACCGGTGTCTTTAGCTTTGATGTCATCAGGGCTCTGAAAGAAAATTATCGATTTCCATATCTCATCAAGATTATAGCGTATCGCTTTAGAAATTGCTAAGAACCATTTTCCCCAGCTCAACCCTAATCTCCAGCTTGAGGAAGTGTATGGAGAACCGGGGCAATACGGAAACCCAGCCTGAATGATTTTAGCGGATACTAATAGATACTCCCGGTTTCCGGCTGATCTTTTCCCCCGTTGACGGCAACAAAATCAAGCTAAAAAAGGGACAGTGGGCGGCGTTCCCTGTTATTCCCTTTTATTAGAGAAGGTTGAGCGGGTAGCCAGGGGCTGACTGAAGTTCGGCCCGTTGACATTAAAAATCAACTCATAGCGGCCTTCTTCTTTCATTTCGCCGAGACTTATCTCCAGCAACAATCTGACCAGCTGGCCTTCGCGTTTTTTATCCAGAACGGCGACCGGAATGTCGTTGCTCTCAGCACTTCCTTCTTTCTTTATGGTGACCTTTATTTCCAGTCCTTCTTCCCAGCCAACCGGACAGGCCAATCTTAAAGCAGCATACAGCCGCCGAGTTTCCGGCAACACTTCACCGGCCACCGCTGAATAAGTGCCCGGGTTATAACCGTAGATTGAAGCCAGTGACGGCTCGCCGGCGGCATTAATCTCCCTGGCCCGGTCGTCAAGCCTCAGA
>CAZDZU010000452.1:0-1573 GCA_964509995.1 uncultured Eubacteriales bacterium
TGGTCCTCCTGGGTGTTGGACTGATTGCCTTTTTGCTCACGGTTCTCGGAGCCAATTTGCTGGCCAGGAGGATTACCCGGCCGATCAAGAACCTGGTCGAGGGCACCAGGCGCCTTTCGCGGGGAGAATTCAGCTACCGGATTCCGGTCATCTCCGGGGATGAAATTGGCGACCTGACCGGGAGTTTTAACCGCATGGCCGAGGAATTACAGCGGGCCCGGGGGCAGATGGAGGAGGCCAATCGCCGCCTGCTCCAGGCCGAGAAACTGGCTTCCATAGGAAGACTTTCGGCCACCATTGCTCACGAAATCCGCAACCCCCTGACTTCGGTTAAACTTAATATTCAGAAACTGGCTGAAATATCTTCCCTGGACGAGCTGGAAAGAGAGCATCTGGCTATCGCCCAGGCCGGTATCGAGCAGATCGAGAAGTTCATCAAGG
The DNA here is from genome assembly GCA_964509995.1 of uncultured Eubacteriales bacterium. Lineage (GTDB taxonomy): Bacteria > Acidobacteriota > Aminicenantia > Aminicenantales > Saccharicenantaceae > Saccharicenans. The sequence continues at coordinate 442 of CAZDZU010000452.1, forward strand.
ATTTGCTGAGCTACACCCGGGCTTCCAGCCTGCAGAAAGATTATTTTTCGCTGGCCGAAGTGCTGGACGAGTCTCTGAAAGTCCTGCAGCCTTCGCTGAAAGAAAAGGAAATCAGAGTGGAGAAGCATTATCAGAGCGATTTGCCTCCGGCTTATGTCGATGCCGACCGGCTGCGCCAGGTTTTTCTGAACGTTCTGCGCAATGCTTACGAAGCGGTGGACAGGGGGGGCAGGATAGAAATTTCTCTTCGTCTGAGTCGGGACGAAGATCGCTCTCGTTTTGAGGTCCGGGTCAGCGATGACGGCTGCGGCATTCCTGAAAAAGACTGGGAAAGTATTTTCGAACCATTCTTCACCACCAAAAGCTCCGGGGCCGGGCTGGGGCTGGCTAACGCCCGCCGGGTTCTGGACCAGCACGGGGGTGCCATCCGGGTGGTTCAAAAAGAAGGACGGGGAAGCTGTTTTCTGATCACTCTGCCCTGTCCTGAAAGCAGACAGGAGGCTCAATCATGACCAGAGTCCTGGTGATAGAAGATGATTCACTGGTCAGCCGGACCATAGCCACGCATCTCAAGAAAAAAGGCTTTGAGTTGAAACTGGCCGAGACCGGCGAGGCCGGGCTGAAGCTTTACAGAGAATTTCAGCCGGACCTGACCCTGCTGGATGTCAAGCTGCCCGATATCAACGGCCTGGAGGTGCTCAGGCAGATCAGGCAGACCGGGAAGAATGCGGCTGTAGTGGTGATGACCGCTTTCGACGACATGAAAACCACTGTCGAAGCCATCAAGGCCGGAGCTTTCGAGTACCTGGTGAAACCGCTCGACTACCTGGAACTGGACCTGACCATCGACAAGGCCTTTCAGCTCAAAGCGCTGGAGGAAAAGGTCAGCTATCTGATTGAGGAAAAGCAGAAGGAATACCAGATTGATAATATCATTGGCCGATCGCCCCAGATGAGGGAGGTTTTCAAGATGATTGGCTCGGTGGCCAATACCAGAACCAACGTCTTGATTCAGGGCGAGAGCGGGACGGGCAAGGAACTGGTAGCCAAGGCTATTCATTACAATAGCCCCTTCCGCGACGAACCCTTTATCGTCATCAATTGCTCGGCCATTTCCGATACCCTTCTGGAA
>CAZDZU010000453.1:0-1568 GCA_964509995.1 uncultured Eubacteriales bacterium
TTACAGTATGATGAAAAATGGGGCAGCCATCGCCGCCATCGAAACCGGCCGTAATGCTCTGGAAACGATCAAAAACATACCGAAAAATATCAGAGAAATACGTCCCCATGTGCTGCTGAGCGTTCCCTCGCTGGCCAAGAGTTTCAGGCGCAGCATAGAAAATGCCATAAGGGAAAAGGGTCCCAAAATTGAAGCCCTATTCCAGAAGGGGTTGAAGGCAGCTTATGAATACAACGGTGAAGGCTGGAATCGCGGTCAGGGGCGGAGAAAATTAAAGAAGCCCCTCTATCTGCTGGTCGATAAACTGATCTTCAGCAAGATCAGAAAAAATTTTGGCGGGCGTCTGGAGATGTTCGTCGGAGGCGGAGCTCTGCTGGATATTGAACTGCAACGGTTCTTTTACGCTCTGGGAATGCCAATGTTTCAGGGCTACGGTCTGACCGAAGCCTCGCCGGTCATCTCTGCCAACAATAAAAAAGAGCATAAACTGGGGTCTTCCGGCAAACCGGCCAGAGCCATAGAGGTCAGAATCTGCGACGAACAGGGCCATGACTTGCCGCCTGGCTCCAAAGGAGAAATAGTCATTCGTGGCGAAAACGTAATGGCCGGTTACTGGAAAAACGAGAAGGCCACCAGAGAAACCATCCGTGACGGCTGGCTATATACCGGCGATCTGGGTTTTCTCGACTCCGATGGTTACCTTCACGTGCTGGGCCGTTTTAAGAGTCTGCTCATCGCCAATGACGGTGAAAAATACAGCCCGGAAGAAATCGAAGAGGCCATCACTGAAGCCTCCCCGTACATCGAGCAGATCATGCTCTATAACAACCAGTCGCCATATACGGTGGCCCTGCTCGTGCCAAATAAGGAGTTTCTGCTCCGCTGGCTGAAAGAAAAGAAGCTTGACCACAGAACGCCGGAAGGACAGGAGGCCGCCCTGAAGCTGCTGGAGGCGGAAGTCAATCAGTTCCGGCCGGGTGGACCACGTTCGGGTCAGTTCCCCGAGCGCTGGCTGCCGGCAGCAATTGCTGTCCTGGGTGAAGGATTTACCGAGCAGAACCGGTTCCTGAATTCGACCCTGAAAATGGTCAGACCACGCATTATCGAGTTTTACCACAGCCGTCTGGAATATATGTTTACCCCGGAAGGCAAGAACATCCTGAATCCGCAAAACCGCACCATAATCAGCCGTCTCTGAATGAACAGGGGACACCGTACACTGTCCCCTTTTTGCCCGTTCCCGGCCCTGGGTCTCCCCTGTTATTTTGGACGCCCGGACGGGGACACCCTACAGTGTCCCTTTTCAGACCGAATGGCGAAAGAGGCGGTTTTCCAGGAAATAAAAAATCTCGTCCACGCTGAACCTGGCTTTGCGCTCGAGGGCTTCGGCCGTGTTGAAGGCATTGTGCGGCGTCAGGATGACGTTGGGATATTTAAATAGCTCGGCCACGATGGTTGCCTTTTCCGATTCTTCAACCCGGCCGGTGCGCATGGCTGCCCCCACCTCAGGCTCGTCCTCGAAAACATCCAGCCCGAGACCGCCCAGGTGTCGCTCTTTCACCAGCCGC
>CAZDZU010000454.1:0-1555 GCA_964509995.1 uncultured Eubacteriales bacterium
GTGAAGGACGCGGTCTTCTGGTGGCCAGAGTTAATCCCGGCAGCCCGGCCGAGAAAGCCGGCTTGAAGGTGGGAGATGTGATCATGGCTGCCGACGGGAAACGGGTGGAAACTCTGGAAGCTCTGACCGACCAGATTCAGCAAAAGAAGAAGGGCGAGAAAATTTCTCTGGAGATTCTCCGGGATAAGAAAAAAGTGAGAATTGAGGTGGAGGTGGCCGAGGAGCAGAGAAAAAACTGGCCGGATATTATGAGGTTTTCTGAAGAAATGCGGGAAGTGGCCAGACAGTATAAGGAACAGCTGGAGAAAAGCCAGAAAACCTGGTCCAGAGAACACGAGGAGCAACTGAAGAAGATACAGGAAGAAATGGCCAGGCTTAAGCCAAAGCTGGAAGATCAGGTCAGAAAGATTTATGAAGAAAGCCGGGAACTCAGCCGGAAACTTCAGTCTTTATATCCGGAATCTATGAGAAGGGTCTGAGAGACCTGCTCCATTCTCCATACCGGGGGCGGGAGTTATCCCGCCCTTTTATTTTTTCTGAGTGAACGAATTTCGTTTTTTCGGGTTGCCAAGCCAGTGATTCAACCAGCGTTCATATTCTTCGCTGGAAAGACGACAGCTGGAATAAAGGCCGCGGGCCTGTCTCTGGCGGAAGGCTTCATACAGAATTATGCCCACACAAACTGACAGGTTCAGACTCTGAACCATGCCCACCATCGGTATCTTAAGGCGATAATCAGCCAGCTCCAGCGCCCGGGCTGAAACTCCTTCTGATTCATTTCCAAAAACGATGGCGATGGGCTGGCAGTAATCGATTTCGGCATAGGAAACGGTCTCTCCCGTTAGAGTGGTAACTGCGATCTTAAATCCCTGATTTTTAAGCAGGCTCAGGCAGTCTTCGGTCGTCCGGTGAAAATGCAGGGCCAGCCACTTTTCGGCCCGGGTTGAAATAGCTTCGTTGAAGCTTACCTGGTCTGGTTGAGAGGTTATTATGTGCAGGTTGAAAGCCCCGGTAGCCTCGCAGGTTCTGGCCACGGCGCTGGCGTTGTGGGTGATGGTCACTTCCTCCAGCACCACCCGCAGGTCGGGCTGACGCCTGGATAATACGGTTTCTATGCGTCTTCGCCTTTGATCAGTGGCCATGGAAAACTTATAGCATTAAGAATAATAGTTGGCAACAGAACTGTCCGCTCTCGCTTTGGGGACTGTTTTCTCATGGCTTTTAAGAATTGGCCGTTTGATTCCTTATTTTGGCCATAGTAGATACCGGGCATCCTTGAAAAAACAAAGAGATTTTTCTATAGTTAAAGAGCCCGACAGTTGCCGGAGTGGCGGAATTGGCAGACGCGCTGGACTCAAAAAGCGTTTAAGCCCCCCTTAAAAATTAATTTTCCCCTTAAAATCTGTCTATCTATTCCCGAATTTTCTAAGGTTTTTTCGTTTCAGGACGTCAAAAATCCCGTCAATTTTTTGCACAAGGTTTTGTGCATAGGAGGGAGAAGATGAAAAGTAAAAAGGCGTATCTTCTAAGCCTGGAATTCGGCACGGTTCAGATC
>CAZDZU010000455.1:0-1551 GCA_964509995.1 uncultured Eubacteriales bacterium
AAAAAGCTCTTGGGCACGAAGGAACTGTGCGGTCCGGCGTAGATATACTCAATCACCGGATATTTTTTCTTCGGATTAAAATTAGACGGTCTGATGATGATGCCCCAGATATCGGTCTGGCCATCGCGGCCTTTAGCTGAAAAAACTTCTGCTGCCTTCCAGCCAGCTTTCAGAAGATCAGTAAGATCCGCTTTTTCCAGCTCCATAAGAACCTTTTTGTCTTCTGTCCGTCTGAGCTTCATTTCCGGAGCCAGGTCCACCCGGGAATAGAGGTCAACATAATACTTCAGGTCGGACGACAGGCTGATTGTGTGATTGGCATCCGCCTCCGTCAACGGTTCCAGTCCCGTTCCGTCCAGATTCACCCGGTAAAAATGCAGAAAGTATGGGTCTTTCCCGGCATACATGCCGCTTCCCAGAAAATAGACCTGCCGACGCTCTTCGTCTATCCGTTCCACACTTCTCACCACCCATTCGCCCCTGGTTATCTGGTTCTTAACCCGACCGGTCTGGCCGTCGTAGAGATAGAGGTGATTCCAGCCGTCCCGTTCAGACATCCAGATAATTTCTTTGCCATCGGCCAGGTCATAGCGGTATTTCTTGCTGGAATAACAGAAGAAAGTAGCACATTCTTCATTAATCAAAACTCTCGGCCGACCGCTTTCAGCCTCCACTTCAATCACCCGGTAAACCTGATGGCCGCGCTGGTTGTATTCAAAGGTGAACGCCCGGCCATCCTTCCACCAGGAGAAGTTGGTCAGGCCATATGGATTGGGAAAGAGAGAATTGTCAATGTTGATTTGTTTTTTATTATCCACCAGAAACAACACCGGTTGCGGCTGGTCCAGAGGATCCCCCGGTTTGGTATAGCCCAGGCTGAAATATTTTGGCTGGAGCTGGTCGGCTGGAGAAGAGTCCACATACTGTATTTTCCGATGCAGACCGGGCCTGAGCCTTACGGCCACCAGCTTTTTTGAATCTGGCGACCAGAGGAGCGACTGATAGGTATAATAATTGCCTTCGTTCCCGTCCCAGCTCAACGGAAACTCTTCCCTGCTCCCGGCGGCCCTCAGCCAGACATTGTAATTGCGGATGAAGGCTTCCCACTTTTTGTCGGGGGAGGCTTTGCTCTCGGCGGAAGCGGCCTGGGCCGGGGGGCCACCGACATCCTGCCAGCCGTCCCCTCTCATCCGCTGGCGGGCCGGACCGGTTTTTCTGAGCTCATAGCTGCTCAGGTCGCAGCGCCAGACTGAATCCCTGAATTCAAATTCCAGGAATTTTTCGTTGTCCACAAAACTGATGGACCTGAAAGGCAGGGTAAGGGCTGAAAATTTCTCGCCTGTTTCTTTATTGAGAGCCGCGGCCAGTTTCCCGTGGTCAAAAGCTGACTTCCGGGTGGCTTTTTCGGCATCAACCAGCAGGAATTCCTGTCCGCCTTTGACTGTCTTGCGGTACCAGAAACGCGGTGTCTTTTCTATCCAGACCGGCCGCTCCGGCACATTAGAGACCAGACCTTCATACTTTTCCCTGAGGCTCCAGGCTCTCTGGTAG
>CAZDZU010000456.1:0-1548 GCA_964509995.1 uncultured Eubacteriales bacterium
AGGATAACGAGCTCATAATTTCTCATCCCGACTACTAATCTTTTGCCCTCTACCCTTCCCTTTTCCTGCAGAACAAACTCGCTGCCCAGGTCATATTCGACCTGCAATTTCTCCAGGGTATGAACGAAATCCTGGAAACCCTGCCCCAGCCTGTTCAGGTTCTCGTTTCTGCCGACGGGCGAATAGTACATCCAGGCCGAGCTGGTGGGCTCAATGACCAGAATCCGGTTCAGCTGTTCCCCGCTGCTCAGGGCTGCTGACAGACGGCCGAAGTAATCATTCATCAAACGGTAAGCCTGCCACCAGGGCTCATGATAGGAAAACGACAGCGGATGGTCGCGTTTTCGAGCACCGGCAATGGTAGAAAAAACCAGGTGCTGGTTCAGGAAGTTGACGCCCAGAGCATATTCCCAGTCGCCAATCCTTTTCTGGTCAAAAAAGGTCAGGTCCCAGCCGCTGGCTCCGTATGTTTCCGAAAGTGTCCGCTTCCGTCCGAGCTGGTTGGCCAGGCTGGACAATTCTCTGACCGCCCGGGCGTTGCCAAACTGGGCGTGCACATCCGGGCTCCACTCATTCATCAGAATATCTATCCCGGGCATATGGGCAAAAGCCCCCAGAGCCATGTTGTCCGGGTTAATCCTGGGAACCGGCCAGTCGTGCTCCCAGTAATGACCGGTGAGCTGAAGATTATTCTGCGAGCAGTAATCATAATAAGGCCGGGCCCAGTTCTCCACGAACAGCTCCAGGCAGGTCAGGTAGAAGTCGTGCCGCACCCGCTGGAAATCTCCAACCTCTTCCAGAAGCGACGGTAATTCAGGCAATAAATTATAGCCGCGGCGGCGGCTGAATTCAGTGAAAATGGCCGGGGTGTAATTGACGGTCCAGCCCCCTCCGGCCGGGGCAATCTCGGCCTCGTCCTGGAAGGTCCCGGGAACAGTCAGGCCAAACTCCTCACCGGCCGCCTTCCGGTAAGCATCCAGGGTCAGATGCAGAAAGACCTGGGTCACCCCGGGCCGCATAAGGTCGACATAGGTGAAACCTCCATACCAGGGCGACGGCTCCTGCTGAACCACTTCAAATAACCAGTACCGGCCCTCGGGCCATCCCTTCTCTCCAGCCCTCACCCTATCGGTTATATCCAGAAACGACTGCCCCTGCTGCTGAAGAATGCAGACCGGAGACCTGACTCCGCTGAGAGAGGGCAATTTCAAGATGGTGGCTTTGAGTCCCGAACGGACAAATTCGGGTCTGGCCGCTGGCACCAGACCTCCGGCAAAGCCCGAAGGATAGGAGTTCTCATCATATATCCAGACCTTAAGGCCCAGTTCCCGTCCGAGACTGACTGTTTCCTTGAACAGGGTCAGCCATTCTTCCGAGAGATAGGGCGTGATGAGGCCCGGCCGGGGATGGACAAAGACTCCGCCGAAACCTTTATCCTTCAGGTCCTGGAGCTGGGTCCGGATTTTTCCCGTGGTCATGGCTTCGTTCCAGACCCAGAGAGGAGCCGGTCGGAATTCAGACGGCGGATCGGAAAATATCCTGCTAGTA
>CAZDZU010000457.1:0-1535 GCA_964509995.1 uncultured Eubacteriales bacterium
CCACCAACAGGCCTGATATTCTGGATATGGCCCTGCTGCGGCCCGGAAGGTTTGACCGGCGAATAGTGGTGCCGATGCCGGATGTCAAGGGGCGCGAAGAAATATTAAATGTTCATCTGCGCCGGGTACCTCTGGCCGAAGACGTCGACCTGAAGGTAATCGCCCGTTCGACTCCGGGCTTTTCCGGAGCTGACCTGGCCAACTTAATCAACGAGGCTGCCCTGCTGGCTGCCCGCAAGGGCCAGAACAGCGTTACCATGAAGGATATGGAAGAGGCCAAGGACAAAGTGCTGATGGGTGTTGAACGACGGAGCATGATCATCAGCGACGAAGATAAGAGGAATACAGCTTTTCATGAAGCCGGGCATGCCCTGGTCGCTGCCCTGATTCCTGAGGCTGACCCCATTCATAAGGTTACGATCATTCCCCGGGGACTGGCCCTGGGCTTAACCCAGCAGTTGCCCCTGTCTGACCGTTATACCTATACCAGTGATTACCTGGAAGCCCAGCTGGCAGTGCTGATGGCCGGACGGGTAACCGAAGAGATGATCCTGGGCAAGATTACTACCGGCGCAGCTAACGACCTGGAAAAAGCCACTGAAATTGCCAGGAAGATGGTCTGTCAGTGGGGTATGTCGGATCTCGGTCCGCTGTCCTTTGGCGAGAGAGATGACCTCATCTTTCTCGGCCGGGAACTGGCTGCTCACAAGAACTTCAGCGAACATACGGCGGAGCTGATTGACGCCGAGGTTAAGAAAATAATCAGCCGCTGCTACGAGCGGGCCCGGGATCTGATCGAAAAAAACCGGGACAAACTGCTGAGGATTGCCGAGGCTCTGCTGGAAAAGGAAATTCTGTCTTCGGATGAAATAAATGAGCTGATTAACGGACAGCCCAAGACCCGGAAAGAAACCGGCGCCGAAATAACTCCGGAAGAACTGGTGCTTAACAAGACGTCCGAATGATGGTTTCAGAAGAGCGGGAGGAATGGCCCTGGCCGAGATTAAAAAAGATAACCACGAGATAACAGAGCGCTTCTACACCATAGATATCCGGGGTCAGAAACTGACCCTCGGACCCGAGCCCTGGCTGGCCGGAATTCTGAATGTTACCCCGGATTCCTTTTCTGACGGCGGCAAGTATCTTGAACCAGAAAGAGCGGTGGAGCGGGCACTGCAGATGGTAGAACAGGGAGCCAGGATCATAGACATCGGCGGGGAAAGCACTCGACCGGGTTCTGGAGAAGTTCCAGAAGAAGAAGAGCTGACCAGGGTCATCCCGGTACTAAAAAAACTCAGACCACAGACCCGGGCTTTAATTTCCATAGATACCAGAAAGAGCCGGGTGGCGGCGGCCGCCCTGGAAGAGGGAGCTGACCTGGTCAACGACATCAGCGCCCTGCGACACGACCCGGAAATGGCCGGGCTGGTGGCCCGGGCCGGCGTTCCAGTCATATTGATGCACATGCTGGGCACACCGGAAACCATGCAGCTCAACCCGCATGGTGACGCGGCAATCTATGACACCATCGTTAG
>CAZDZU010000458.1:0-1529 GCA_964509995.1 uncultured Eubacteriales bacterium
GGATAAAGAAATTATCCTTCTTAAAGGTTATGGCTACCGCGACCTGGAAAATAAGCTGCCGATGACTCCGGATACGCTTCTGGCAATCGGCTCGGCCACCAAAGCCTTCACCACCTTCGCTCTGGCCAGGCTGTCGGATGAGGGCCGGATGAGCTGGGACAAACCTGTGCGAACCTACATTCCCTGGTTCAAGCTGTCGGACCCCCTGATTACCGAGAGAATCACTCCGCGCGACCTGGTTACCCATCGTTCGGGCCTGCCCCGCCATGACCTTCTCTGGTACAACAATTTCCAGGCGAGCCGGGAGGAACTGGTCAGGCGGCTGGCTCATGTCCAGTTCACGGCTGACCTGCGGGAAAAATTTCAATATAACAATCTGATGTTTTTAACCGCCGGCTACCTTCTAGAAGTCCTGACCGGTAAAACCTGGGAAGAAGCCATCAAGGAGCTGGTGTTCACACCTCTGCAGATGAAGAGGTCAAATTTTTCAGTTCTCGATTCCCAGAAGGACCAGGACTTTGCTCAGCCATATGCTTATCGCAATAAGAAAATAGAAAAGTTGCCATTTCGCATTATAACCAATATGGGACCGGCCGGCTCGATTAACTCCAGTGTTCGCGAGATGAGCAACTGGGTGATAGTTCACCTGAATGAGGGAAAATTCGGTGAAACCCGGCTTCTGGACAGAGCCACCATGGAAGACCTTCATCTTCCCTACACCCCGATAGCCCAGACTCCCACGACCACTCATCTGAGCACCTCCAGTTATGCCCTGGGCTGGTTCGTTGACCACTACCGCGGCCAGCAGAGGATTCACCACGGAGGCAACATAGATGGCTTTTCGGCTCTGGTCAGTATGCTGCCGAAAGAAGGTTTCGGGTTCGTGGTGCTGACCAACCGCAATGGAACTCCCCTGCCCGAGCTCCTGGTTCGAACTCTAACTGATAAACTCCTCGGACTGGAACCGGTGGACTGGATTGGCGAGGCCGCTCGCAACCTGGCCAGGGAAGAAGAAGTGGGAAAACAGGCCGAGCAGAAGGCCCAGACCAGAAGAATTAGAAACACCAGACCAGCCCATGCCCTGGAAGAATATGCCGGAACTTATTTTCACTCGGGATACGGCGAACTTAAAGTCATCCTTAAGGACAAGAAACTTGCCTTCACCTACAACGGCATTTCCACGCCGCTCGAACACTGGCATTACGAAACCTTTAACGGGCTGCGCGGCGTCGACCCGACCTTTGAAGATATGAAATTGACCTTTGAAACAGACGTTAACGGTCTGGTGGCGGCAGTCTCTGCGTCTCTTGAACCAACGGCCGACCCCATCGTTTTCAGGAAAAAACCGGATGAAAAATTCTATGACCCGTCCTTTCTCAAGAAATTCACCGGCAAGTACACGCTGCTGGAACAGGTTATTTCGGTGGACCTGAAGGGCGATGTTCTGGCGATGACCATCCCCGGACAGCCGGTCTACGAACTCGTTCCTGTGCCCGGAGATGAATTTACCCTGAAGCAGGTTTCTGTGG
>CAZDZU010000459.1:0-1511 GCA_964509995.1 uncultured Eubacteriales bacterium
CAAGAAACCACTATTTTTTTCGATTGAGAAATATTATCCAGGTTAAGCCGAGTATCTGGAAGCATCGTGGCGCTGAACCGGCAGCTGGGGCGAATATTGAGGAATCCCGTGGATTTGTCAGACTGACAATTGAAAAAGCAGATTTTTCTCCGGGCAAAAGATTTATTCAAATTTTTGCCTGAAAGGAAGCGCCTGAATTCAAATTAAGACGGATACAAACCTTTTCTCTGAAGTAAGAGATGATAAGGCAGCGCAAGTGCTTCTAACCCGGTTGAGTTGTTGATTGGGAGCTTGCGCAGCCCGGTTATAATCTGTATCATAAACTATCTGCTTTAATTTATATCTGAAATTAGCGGTGCGAGGTTAATGATGACTCTGGAAGGTAAGAATGACCGGGCAATAATTCATCCTGAAACTTTTGTGGCCGAAAAAGCGGTCATCATCGGACGGGTTATCCTGAAACAAGGAGCCAGCATCTGGTATAACGCCGTGCTCCGGGCCGACATTGCCGATATTGTCATCGGAGAGTATTCGAACATTCAGGACAGCTGCGTGGTTCATGTTGATTACGACACCCCGACTATTGTCGGTGATTATGTGACAGTCGGCCACGGGGCGATCCTTCATGCCTGCAAAATCGGCAATAATACGCTGATCGGCATGGGGGCGGTCGTCCTCGACCGGGCTATCATCCCCGATAACTGCCTGGTGGCGGCCGGGGCTCTTGTTCCGCCGGGGAAAACTTTTCCCGAGGGGACCCTCATTCTGGGCAACCCGGCCAAAGTGGCTCGCACCCTTACCCCGGAGGAAGTCAAACATCTACGACAGCATGCTCTCGGCTATTATGACCTCTGGAAGAAGAACTATAGCCCCGGGGTAAAATAAGGTTTAACTGCCCGTCAATTTAATTCTCACCAAGCTATTTCCGGTTCTTTTTCTGAATATCCCAGTTTATACCGTAAATGATTGACGGAGGACACCAGGCCAGAAAACAACAATTATTTATTCTTGTTACACTGCAGGTTAGCCCTGCATCATAGCCCGGGAATCAGAGCTTCTTTTTCCATTCGTCATTTTTATGATTATTAGCTGATCGTTCAGATTATCCCTTGCCCGGGTGCTGAATAAAGAATCGACTCTTCCTGTTCTTTTTGGGCAGGATATATTTTCTCCCATTAGTCTGCTCGACTTCTAAGTATTTTTTGCTCGGACGCTCTTATGGTTTTGTCCGGGGAGCCCGGGCCAGATAATTTCTTAAGCCCCTGTCTTCTGTATGTATGGTCAGTAACTGAGGGGATCCGCAGCTTCTTAATTCTGGCTGTGTTTATTGAATTGAGTTCCATAAAATTATCGTTTCCTTCGACGGCGATATCACTCTATTTTCGGTTCGACTTCCCTGAATAATCGAGCTTTTTTCCTGAAATCAATCTAAATCTGGAGCCACCCCGTGAGAAAAAAGTTAAGAAGAGAAGCAACCCCCCCCCCTTTTTCTCCACCTCTCTTTCTTCCTG